>JBEBHM010000331.1:0-9152 GCA_040080875.1 Pirellula sp. | reverse complement strand
TCATTGAGCCTGAGGCGCTAGCCGAATTCCTGCGGCGTGGCTCGGCTAGCGCCTCAGGCTCAACACACAACCAACTTATTTCACTCGTACAGGTCGAAAAAATTTACGTATGTCGTGAATTTACGATTTAGCCCTAAGGAGATAATTCGATGACTCGGGTCAACAGCAACGTATTTCAATCTAGCACCACGACCCCTACGAACAATGCAGCCAACTCTCTGCAGGGAAACGGGTTGAACGACATCGACTTAAACCAATTCCTGAATTTGATGATTACGGAATTGCAGAACCAAGATCCTCTCAATCCAACCGACAATGCGGCGCTCATCCAGCAAGTCGGCGAGCTCCGAAGCATTAGTTCGAGCGATCAGCTTGTGTCCACTCTCAAGTCTTTTTCGTCGACTCAGGAATTGACGACGGCCAGCAGCCTTATCGGCAAGATGGTGAAGGGGTTGGATGTCGATTCAAAAGAGGTAAACGGGGAGATCTCGAGCGTTTCGGTCAAGATTGACGAAAAAGATCGCAACAAGCGTCAGGTCCAGGTGCACGTTGGGAACCAGATTGTCGATATCAAAAATGTACGTGAAATTGTCGAGAAGAGTGTGGCCAGTTCTACCTAGAGTGCTTGCATAAGCTTTGCCCTAGTGAGAAACGCATCTCTCGACGCAGATTCCTTAAGTCGGTAGAGGCGATTGGCAAATGGGTTTAGCTTCTTCATTGAGCACGGCACTGACCGGAATGAACGCTGCGGAAGCGCAGATTGACGTTCTGGGAAACAACTTGGCGAACTCACAAACCGTTGGTTTCAAATCTTCGGAAGTTGTCTTTGCATCGCAGTTCTTGCAAACACTTTCATTGGGTGCTTCGCCAACACTGGACAACGGTGGCACCAACCCACGGCAAACCGGCTTGGGTGTATCGGTGGCCGCCATCAATCCTAACTTCCGACAAGGCACCGTCGAAATCAGTTCATCCCCCTCGGACCTTGCCATCCAAGGGGACGGATTCTTTCAAGTGCAAGGTGGCCAAGGCGAAAAGCTCTACACTCGCAACGGCATCTTCAAGCTCAACAGCGCCAACGAGTTGGTGACTTCGACCGGAAATCGACTCCTTGGATTCGGAGTGGACGAACAATTCAGTTTGCAAACAACATCGCTGACCCCCATGAAGATTCCGCTGGGGAGCGAAGCGGTCGCGAAGGCCACGGGGGTGGTTACACTCCAAGGTACCCTGACCGCGCAAGGCGAAATCGCTGACACGGCGCGCGTCATACAAAGTGCAGTTCTCGGCAACGGCAGCATCCCACGGCCCACTGGAACTGGCATCAATATCACCGGCTCGACTCCGCCTGCGTTAGCTGGTGTCGCAGCGACACACTCTGAAGGGACGGGTACACACGCCGAGGGTTCCGTCTACCAATACCGATTTACGTACGTCGATTCCAGCGGCAAAGAAAGTATGCCAACCGGTGCATTCAGCACTTCGGTGCCGGTGGGCAATGGCAACGCCGACAACTCGATTTCGATCAACTTACCCGCGTCGAACACTCAATACTCACAAGTCAACGTCTATCGCACTGCTCCAGGTGGAACCGATTTTTTTCAAATTGGTACCGGGGCAGCAGCCTCGGCTTTTGTCGATGATAATTCTGCCGCATTAGTAACCCCGCTCGATGCAACGGGGTTGACTGGCAATTACACCTACATGGTCACATACTTCAAGGCGGGTGAGCCTGAATCTCGACCGTCACCATTGCTTGGCCCGCAAAGTGTTGCCAACGGTAGAATCTACCTGTCCAATCTGCCAACTCCGCCTGTACCACCCAATGCGACAAGTTTTCCGGCGTACGACCAAATTCGCATTTACCGAAATCTTGCAACCGATCCTAACAGCTTTTATTTAGTGGATACGGTCGCACCCGGCGCGACCTATACCGATGGAAAAACAGATGCCGCAATCAGCGATCTCAATGTCTCCACCAATAAACAGGTCGACCTGAACGGTCCAACGATCACCAGCAATACTTTGCTCGTCGACATCACAAACCGTGAAGGCTTTGAATACACTAACCCCTTCGAAGTTGGCGAACTCACCTTCAGAGCACGAAAAGGTGGACGTTTGCTGGAGGAGCAAACTTTCGAAATTACTTCTCAATCGACCATCCAGGACTTGATGGGCTTCATGAAGGATTCGATGGGGATCCTCAGCGATAGCGGCGACTCCTCCAACCCTGTCATTTCGTCCAAGAACGTCATCCCAGGCGAAAGCGGCACGCTGTTGCCCAACAGCTATATTAGCAATGGCGCCATTCGGTTTGTTGGCAACACGGGAAAAGACAATGCGCTCGATATCGATTTAACCAGCTTTCGAATTCGCAATACCGCTGGTGCGGTTTCCGCCCCCAACCTTTCCTTTGGGACCATGCAAGAAGCCACAGGCCAAAGTGCCGTTACGGACTTTCTCGCATACGATTCACTCGGCTTACCGATTCGTATGCGATTGACCGCAACCCTTGAGAAGAGGGACGACCAGCAAACGGTCTATCGATGGTATGCGGATAGTGCGGACAATTCCGTTCGCAACTCCAAGGAGATCGCTGTCGGAACTGGACTCATTAAATTCGATGGCAATGGCAACTTTGTTTCGTCGACGAATGCAACGGTGGCGGTCGACCGATTTGGGCTTCCGAGCAACAAGCCGCTTCAGTTCGAACTCGACTTTACAAGTTTGTCCGGGCTCGCGGCCGACCGAGCAACGCTCGCAGCATCGCGTCAAGATGGTTCCCCTCCCGGTGTGCTCACCAGCTATGTCATCGGCGAGGATGGCACGGTGCGAGGTGTGTTTAGCAATGGGATCTCACGTGATCTAGGTCAAATCCGATTAGCTCGATTTTCCAATCCGGGCGGTCTCGAACAACGAGGTCAAAACCTCTTTTCCCAGGGGATCAATACAGGCCTGCCGATCGAAGGCCGCCCCTCCGAGAATGGATTGGGTACGATTTCCGCAGGTGCGTTAGAATTGTCGAACACCGACGTCGGTGGCGACTTGGTAACGTTGGTGCTTGCCAGCACACAGTACCGAAGCAACGCGCGGGTCATCACCGCAACGCAACAGCTCTTCGACGAACTCCTCAATCTAAGACGATAATTTTTTATCAGACCAGAGTAGAACGATTGGCCCCAATCGTTTCGGCAGCATTGGTCCCAATATTGTCCCAACCGTTTAAGGAGCAATTGGGACAATTGCTCTACTTTTGTTGCTCTACTGTGCCGCTCGCCTAATAAAGTCGCTCGCGATACGAGCATTCGATCATTTCTGCTATCTCTTGCACGGTTTGCCCCTCGATCTTCGTCTCGTCAGCCAAGGTCTGTGCAAAATCAAACGCAGGTTGCCCGCTGTTATTTGCAAAGGACGTATGATTCCACAGCGACGAGCGCAGAATAGCTTTCGCGCAATGAAAAAAACATTCTTCGACTTCGACGCCAATGACGACATCCGGCTTCACTCCTTTCATGGTGAACTCTTCACGGATCGCATCATCCCGAATGATCCAAGCCTTTCCATTGACCCGAAGTGTTTCTCCAATGCCGGGCCGCAGGAACAAAATACCGATCGAGTTCGTCTCAACAATATTCAGCAGACTATCCAAACGCTTGTTCCCTCGCCGATCTGCAATCACCAACGTCTTTTCGTCGATAACTTTGGCCACCGACGGGAAATCGCCTCGAGGGGATACATCGCATCGTCCACTACGACTAACAGTGCCTAACAATGCAAAGGGACTCATCTCGATGAATTGAGCCATATGCTCGTCCAGGGCAGACAGCTGCTTGCGAATGATCAACTCGGCGGGAACGCCGATCAACGCTCGCAACTCATCAACACTTTCGACCTTGGATTGAAATTTCATAGTATGGCTTTCTAGGGGGCGATGGAACGCATCGTGAGGCGTGACTCGGCTAGGAGGTCTTCCCACGTTCCTTGCAAGTCATTCACCGGAATTGTGTTGAGCCTAAGGCGCTAGCCGAATTCTGTGATCGATCGGCTAGCGCCTCAGGCTCAATAAAGCGATAGATTTTTGATGGATAAATTCACTTTACGAGAAACGTGGTTGCGTGTTTCCCGATATCCGTTTCCCATGCTTGCATCTGCTTCTTAAGCTGCGAAATGATTTCAGGATTCCGAAACGAAACGTCGCGCCGTTCGCCAATGTCCTGTTTCAAGTCGAATAACATATCGACGTTGGCATCCTGGATGAATTTCCAATCGCCGTGCCGAATCGCTTTCTGCTGGCGTGTCGCTCGATCGATGCGCCAACACAATGTCCGCGTGCGAGTCGGCTCCTGGCCTGTCAGTATCGGGAACAGATCGATTCCGTCTAACGGGGTTTCCAAAGGAGCGTGTGCGCCGGCTGCAGCCACAATTGTGGCGGACAAATCCATGGTGATGGCAACCTGGCTGGTGACCACATTTCTTGGCAGCCTCTCTGGCCAACGCATGATACAGGGGACGCGAATTCCGCCTTCCCAAAGCGTGGACTTGTGATGAAACAATGGCGAGTTATCCGAGTATCGCTCACCGCCGTTGTCGCTGCTTAGCACAACCAGCGTGCTATCTGCAATTCCATGCTTCTCGAGTTGATCTAGGATCATCCCAACTCCGACATCAACACGCTGCACCATGTGAGCGTAAGTCTGACGATCCCCGTCGTACATATTTTCCTTGGTAACGCTCGGTAGCGGCCTGTCCGGTGGCTGAAACGGACAGTGGACCGCCAAATGGGGAACATAAAGAAAGAATGGTTCTTTGGCATGCCGTTCGATGAACTTGGCCGCGCGCGCGTTGATCAAATCGGTTAGATATCCGTCTGCCTTGACTGGCTTCAATCCGTCTCGTAGAGCATAGGTCCCATCGTAATAGGCGTGATGGTAGTAGTCGCTGTGACCAAGCAACTCACCGAAGTACTCGTCAAAGCCATGATGCAGTGGATTGAACTGGTCGCGGAAGCCCAAATGCCACTTGCCAAAAGCACCTGTTGCGTATCCCGACGACTTGAGCATTTTGGGAATCGTCGGGACGGTTGTCGGCAATCCCATCGCATGAATATCGGGCTCTCGAATCCATTGACCGTCACGCCGCCAAAACGATTCCGCACTGAATCCCATGGCCCACTCAAATCCGATGCGTTGCTGCCATCGCCCCGTCATGAACGCGCATCGAGTCGGTGTGCAAACCGGACCATTGGAATAAAAGTCCGTAAACTTGACCCCTTCTTTGGCGAGACGATCAATGTTAGGCGTTGCGATATCTTTACAGCCATAGGCGCCGCAATCGGCGTACCCAAAGTCATCTATGAGGATAAAGATGATGTTGGGTTTCTGGGCAGGTGCCTTGGCCCAAATGGGCGAAGCCCCGATCGCTGTCACAACCCAGGCGATCCAAATGAATGCCATCCTTTTACTCGTCGACATTTTTGTCACTCCTCGCTTATCACCGCCAAAATCATACAAACGCTTGCTTTCAGGTAGCGGAAGCTGTCAAGGCTTTTGACGCTCTCGCACAAGCCGCAAACTTTCGAAATGCTTGATGCATTCCGCTACCAAAAATCAACAAGCCCTTGACGCATTCCGCTACCAGTAGTCGAAAAAGGTGGCGTTCGGCGAGATGAGTCAACATGTTTCGGTTCATTCTATTTTGATAACTCCAATCCGAGAGTCGCCAAGTCCGCAAAACGGTCGACCGGTTGTTTGGCTGACCAAGCGATGCTTCGTAGCAACAGTATTCTAAACAGCGGATCATCGAAACTAGCGCTGTAGTGGCCTGGGACGGATACGACAACTCGACCCTCGCCATGCTCCAGTGTCCAAAACTGAGGCCGCTGGCTTCCATCTTCCGTTGCCTTGGCGAGTACTCGCGGTGCGGGCAAATCACCAACTAGGTTCCAATACGTTTCGTCATGCATCGCAAGTTTTGAGAAGCCCGCGATAATGGGATGCTCGGCGGCGTCAAAGTTCAATTCAATATCGCCGTGTCGATACTTGGTTAGCGCCGAGTCCGATGCAAGCCCGATCCGCTTTGAGAATTCCGGTGCATTCTTTCCTGCCTCGACAGCCCAATGGATGTAGACCAATCCGCCTCCCTTGGCGGTATGGCGATCCAACATCGCGGACCGAATTGAGTCCAGCATGCCTTTTTGGTAAAAAACGATCGTATCCGCTCGAAGCAGTTGTTCATCGCTCGGCCAATCCATGGCGCTGTCCACGATGACGTTGTGGGCGGCGGACATCAACTGCGTCCACATCGACAGCCATGCGGGATAGTCGTGTTCGCCCGGACCATGATCCTTCTTGCCCGCAACCAGCAAAACCCGAATGGTTTTCAAGGTCGACGCTGGATCGCCGGAGGATGATTCGGCCTTTGGTTGCAGGACCGATTGAACTTCGTACTGGCTGCGAATCTTGACCGGATACTTGGGCTCGGTGGGCATTCGCGGTGCGGAGCTCAACAGAAACGTCATCAGGTCCTTGCGCTGTGTGTCGTCGAGCTTATCAAGCAATCCTTGGGGCATAATCGAAGCGGCCGACGGCTTCGTTTCCACCACATCGGACATGTCGACAACGGTGACTTTTCCTGCTTGGTCCAAAACACGCAACTTGTTTGCATCACTCCGCAGTGTGCCAGTCAGAATCCGATCGTCTTGGAGTCGGACCAAATAAGTAATGAAATCCGGATTCAATGCATAACTCGGTTGAGTGATATCTCGAGTGACCGATTCATAGTCGCGAAAGATCAAATTGGCCAGGCTTGGGCCGACGGACTCGCCGACACCATGCACGCTATGGCACTTTGCGCATCCGGCTTGCTCGGCAACGAAGATTTGTCTGCCACGGCCCCAATTCCCGCCCGCGATTTCGGGTGGAATCATTTGCTGCTTGCTCTTGGACGGCTCCGATTGTTTGGATAATGCCCACGGCATCAAGAATCGATCGGGATGCAAAGCTCCCTCTTTGCGACTACCATCGGCGCACTGAACATACCAGTCGACCGAAAAGTTTGCGGCAGGTCCAACTGTATCCGCTTCGCCCGTGTCCGATTCGCCCATATCTATTTCAACAGTGACCGAAACCAATTCGCGACCCTTCGTTGGATCCTCAATGACAACGTTGAACCGGTCGCCAACTCGTCTTGCATTTTGCGTTGGGTCACCGGACACGCGACACCGAAATGGTCGATTGCTCTGAATGACATATCCCGCTTGAACGATGTAAGCATCCTCTTCGAGAGGGTAATCTAGTTTCGACTCAGGCTGAATCGCCGGATAAAACAGCCCGCGCCCATCGAGTTGCGTTGACAATCGGACTGTTCCGGCGACCGATCGCTTGTTCATCCACTCAGATACTTTGGTTGTGCCGCGAACGAGTTCTTTCGCAACCTCAATATTCATAGTGGGCATGGACCCGGACCATGGAACCGATGTTCCCGTCGCAGGCGTCCATGTTACATCGACTCCAGCCAGCGAGAATGCAAGATCGATATCCGGCACTTGACTAAGACCCAGTCCATCGGGCGTTTGGACGGTACCTTGCAAACCGGGCAATCGCAATGCATACGAGACCGCTTGTTCCATCGGTGCAGTTGTTATCAATAGCATTTTGCGATCGCTTGTGACAGCAGTGGAGTAGATGGGCAATTGATTTCGGCCGATCGATTGCTGAAGCTTGGTCACGGCGTACCCTGGCCTGATTTTTTCGAACCTATCTCCCGCAGCAACGTATTCGCCATACTCGATCGTCGCTTGCTCTGACAATGATTTCAGCATCTCAACATCGATCGGCTTGTCGAACTCAACTCGTATTTCTTGTGGGCGGGATGCCCAAATGGCAATCGGTGAAGGAACCATGGGTTCCCGATACCGTATTTGAAAGATCTTGCCCTTGCCTGACGGCCCTGTTCCCCAATCGGGACCGCCGCTATGGCATGCGACCAACAAATCCCCTCGAGGCGAGAGACAGCAATCCACCGTGAGCATATTGAGGCAACCGATCAATTGGCCCGTGGCATGGTATTTTCCCTTTTCATCGCGCACCAATCGATTGCGATAGAGCTTGCCTCGCGATTCCCCGCAAACCAATAAGTCTCCATGCCAGTCCTTGGGTCCAAACGGCGGGCCACCAGGTATCATCGGCAAGTTGAATGCCATTCCACACGTGGACTGATGCTGAGGACGATAGTCAAAGAGACTTGGCTCATCAAAGACTTTGGGTAAATACTTTGGATGTCGCGGAGGGAATCCATAGTGCTTACCCTTTTCGATGTGAAGCAGTTCATCAAACGGATTCCCATTGGGAAGCCAGGTCGCACCCTCTTGGTCCGACGCGAATAGTTCGTGGTGCTGATCAAACTCGAGAGCGATCGAGAAACGGACGCCTGTGCACACGGTCTCTCGCGATGCGAGGTCCGGTGCAATGCGTTGTACGGTAGCTCGATCCGTTCCCACGTCGTAATGCGAAACGCCTTCCTTGTCGACTTGATACGCATTGTTGTACTCCTTGACGCCTAACCCAAAATAAATAGCACCATCCACAGGAGAAATCGCTACACCGATCGCATCTACATTCTGAGGTATTTCGACCCAGCCGCTGGCAATGACCCGCTCCTCTTCGGCATTGTCGTCCCCATCCAAATCCAAAATGGCAGAGACCTTGCCCTTGGAGGCGACAACGACGCCTCGTCCGATCGTTTTGCCATCGCGTACCGACGATGCCAGCAGCTGATGACTATCTGGAATGACGGCCATTCCAATTGGACCTCTCAGCCGGCCCTTGTTCGCGAAGAATTGACTGGTCGTATCCTCGATGCCATCGTTGTCTCGGTCCGTCAACAACCAAATATCACCGTTGTAGCCGAGCGCATACAAGCCACCTTGTTTTCGATAGCGCAAATTATTGACATTGGTAAGATCGATGGGCAATTCGCGAACTTCAAAGCCCGGAACAAGCATTTGCACACTGGGTGGCGGATCTGCGGCGCGAGCTGAATCGTGAGGGTGCGAAATAGCGAATAGAATCAACGCAATGACGAGGTAACGATTCATGTTCGAGTCGAGCAAAAGGAACCATGACGAATGGGAACGGAGTAATTGTACTCGAAGT
>JBEBHM010001073.1:0-2405 GCA_040080875.1 Pirellula sp. | reverse complement strand
TCGCACAACGAATCGGCAAAAAACCGACCCACAACTGAGGTGGTGCGGCAAACCGATGACCTGGCGAGAACTCGCACCGGTTTGACACGCCGGGTGGGCTATTGGCATCGGGGCAGCCGATCTTCACTTCGATGCAGTTGATTGTTCAAGTAAGCCGCTATCGCGGCAGTTCAGTGATCTATTGAAAAGCATGGGCTTACGACCATGCTTTCTTCAAGTTTTTCGCATCTGGCACTTCTTTGAACCACAGTAGCTCCTTCGTCAGCGACTGTTTCTTGACGGCTTTTCAATCGTCGCAGTTCGCTGGCAAGCTTTCAAAGGAGCCTACCATGGCCAAAGACAACGATCCAAAACGACTCTCCCCTATCGCATTGCGCATGAAGGAGGACTTGCAGCTTAGCGGAAAAGGTGAGCGAACTCAAGAATCCTACGTCCGCATGCTCCGAAAGTTCACCGAATTCCTCAATCGTGAACCCGATTCGGCTACCGAGGATGATCTGCGAAATTACCTGCTCTTCATCAAGAACCAACGCCAATGGAGCAACAGCACCATCAACGTTGCTTACTGCGCCCTGAAGTTCTTCTTCTCAAAAACCTGCCCTCGCGACTGGCCTACCCTCAAAAAACTAAGGGTTCAGCCAGAACTTAAGCTCCCTACCGTTCTGACCATCCACGAAGTCCAGATCCTTCTGAAGCTCATCGAAAAGCCCTCCATGTTGTGCTTCTTTACTGTCGTCTACTCGCTCGGACTCAGACTGCAAGAAGCACTTCATCTCCAGGTATCCGATATCGACTCCAAACGGATGGTCGTTCACATTCATCGTGGAAAGGGGGCGAGAGATCGGCTCGTTCCACTGCCCATGGCGACTCTGACCGCTCTACGTCTGTACTACGCGACACATCGAAACCCGATTTGGATCTTCCCGTCCGAAGGGAAAGACCATACCAAGGCTCCGACTGCCGAAGTACCTATGAGCGAATCGTCTGCGCAAGGTTGCCTCAAGAAGTTGCTAAGCCAGCTTGGCTGGGAGAACCGCGGTATCTCCACGCATACGTTGAGGCATTGCTACGCCACCCACTTGCTTGAGGCTGGAGTCAATCTGAGACTCATTCAAAAGTACTTGGGGCACGCGTACTTGACCACAACGATGATCTACCTTCACGTCACAACCGTTGGCGAGGAAGCGGCAATCATCATGATCAATTTGATCATGAAGAGGAAGTCTTGAGCAACGACCAAATCGTTGCTCCATGCGCCCCTTCGATCGGTGAAATCTTCCGGACTTACGGACCAGCCTACTTGAAAAAGTTTGCGGACCAGATGCACTCCGATCAGATCAAGGCGATGGTTTCAATAATGCGTTGTAGGACGCCAGATTCAGGAAGCGTCGTCTATCGCTGCCAGCAGTGCCAAAAACTCCATCACGTTTTAAAATCGTGCGGGAACCGGCACTGCCCAGTCTGCCAAGGCGGCAAAGCCAAGGCTTGGTTGGAAAAGCAACTTGAGCAACTGCTGCCTTGTGCCTACTTCATGTTGACCTTTACGGTACCGGCTGAGTTTCGACTCTTTATTCGCTCGCATCCACGCGAATGTTATAAAGCCCTATTCGACGCTGCCAAGGAAACACTCTTCGCTCTTGCTTCTGATCCGAAGTATATCGGATCGGCTAACATCGGCGCGACCGGAGTGCTTCATACTTGGGGCCGAGACTTGAACTATCACCCGCATCTGCACTTCATCGTGCCGGGCGGGGCGATAGGGCTAGACGGCAAGAGTTGGCTCAGCAGTCGCGTTGACTTCTTGATTCCAGTGCTGGCCGCTTCGGTTCTCTTCCGAGCCAAGTACAAAGCGATCATGGATCGTGTTGGACTATTGGCAGAGATCCCAACGGAAGTCTGGCAAAAAGCATGGAATTTCAATTGCAAAGCGGTTGGCGATGGCCGGTTGGCACTTCGGTACCTGACTCCATATGTATTCCGAGTTGCAATCAGCAACAGCCGAATCGTCAAGGTGGAACCAAGTGCAGACGGCACCGGAGTTGTGACGTTCACGTATCGCCCGAGCGGTACGAGCTCGTACAAGCCGATGACAGTGAGTGCCGAGGAGTTCATTCGTCGGTTCTTGCAGCATGTGCTTCCGAACGGTTTTCAAAAGGTTCGACACTTTGGCTTCGCACATCCGCGAGCTAAGACGAACTGGGAATGGCTGTCGATGTTGGTAACGGTGACACTGAACATGGTGTACGTATTGACTGTGGCAGCCAAACCGCTTTTGGAGAAGGCGACACTGAAATGCCCTGAATGCGGAGGCGAGTTGACGTGTCTTGGCTTCGTGGCGAGTGCACCTCGTCGCTTAGTGGAGTTCGACACCAGCTAGCAACTAAGATCGGCGATGACACAACGCC
>JBEBHM010001072.1:0-2405 GCA_040080875.1 Pirellula sp. | reverse complement strand
GTAATTCGTCGGCCAAGGGTGTCGCAAATTCTACTATTGGCGAATAGAGACACTCCAGCACATTCGGGTTCGCTTTAAGAGCCAGAACGATAAACTTCTGTAGCTCCCAATAGGCTTCTTGTGTTTCCTCGTTCTCCAATTGTTCAGGAACTCCGTAGAGCGACCAATGCAGTTCGGCGGGCGGCAAATAAATGCCACGACGATCCGTATCGGATTGGTCATCCTCCAATCCGTAGGCACGGGAACCGATCACACAACGGTAGATGACACGCTCATTCAGATCAAACGTCGTAGTGGAGCTTGTTAAAGCTCTGGCCTTCATCGGATCTTTAACAAGATCCACTACGGGGGAGACGCGTTTGAATTCGGACAGCCTAATCAATTGATCGTGGTGTACAGCTGCCTCGAACCCATCGTTGAACTTTACGCGATAAGCATGCGTTCTATCGATCGGCGATCGAACAATGACACCAACCGATCCGGCAGGATGTGCAACACGACGATTAACGTGGTAGGTTTCCTTTTGTACGACGACTTGAGTGCCGACAGAATAGATCAATGGTTCCGTCACGATGCCTTTCACTCCGTTTACCAATTCATAATACTTTTGCCATGCTCGTACAGCTCAACGAGTTTGTAGGGATGGGCAATGTCGTCGTTACTGTAAACGATGACGTAAGGAAGACGCTCAATGGCACGTTTCAAGTTCGCTTGAGTTCGCTCGAATCTTGAAAGAAGTTTCTCATCGGGAACGTCGTGACCGCCTTGGCTCACGCGCATGGCCACTCGCTTGATTGACTCTTCGGGACTATCGATCTTGATGAAGATGAGAACAACGGTGTACCCAAGCTCTGCGTACGATGCGAGCTGTTCGACTTTCTCACCGACAGGATCTGATAGTACAGTCTCGAAAATAAAGCTCTCACGTTGTGCGACGAGTGCCGAGCGTAAGGACGAGGCTAACTCCGCTGCTTCGTAAGCGCTCACATTCAATGATGCTGACAACACATCAGCGTTGATGAATCGAAGTCCTGAGTCTACGAGAAAGCTCTCATAGAAAGTCGACTTACCAGCACCATTCGAACCAGCCAGAGCAATGACGATCGGACGCTTGTCGAGAAACTCAAGCGGCAGGCTCAACGGTCAACCTCAACCGGATTGAACACGCGACCAACAAAGCGACCAACTGTTTTTCTTCCGTCTTCCTCGACGCGGCAGATCAGGTCTGGATGGTCAGGCACTGGCTTGTAGTGCGGATAGGGACGCTTGGTCAGAGTGGATTCCAGCCGTTTGCGACCTATGGCAGTTTCGACTTCCGATAAGAGTTGTGAAAGAGTCCGCTCTCCTCCGGCCATCTGCAACGAAAGAGCCCGATCACCACGAAGCAGCGGCTCGATCGATTTTCCGAGTCCTGCCCAGAATTCAATCTGGCCGGCGATACTTCGCTGGGAGAACGGCACGACCGCTCGCGCATCGTCGACGAGTTCGTCCGAAAGTTTTACTGGCTGACCCATTATGAACTCCTTCAATCCAATGGTAGCATTTTG
The DNA here is from genome assembly GCA_040080875.1 of Pirellula sp. GTDB lineage: Bacteria > Planctomycetota > Planctomycetia > Pirellulales > Pirellulaceae > JBKCUI01. Next base: position 858 of record JBEBHM010001072.1, on the reverse strand, counting down.
CTACCCGTAAATCCAGTCTCTACTGCCACTTTTGAGTAGAGAGTTGGTTTTTCGACTCGGGAGATGTACACAAATCCCTGTTAAATCTACAACTACCGTTGGCAAGTGGGTATTGCCACAAAGTGAGACTCCCAATTGAAACCATACTCAGGCAATCGAGATCCACGATTCGTTGCTATTCATCGTGGCGGCGATCTGGATTTGGCTACGCATCGCTTGCTCGTTGCGTGGGCGGCTGACTGTGCTGAACATGTTTTACCTTTGTTCGCAAAAGTCCATCCAAACGACGCTCGCCCCAGCCACGCGATTGCGATCGCTCGCGAATGGGCGAGTGGCAACGCGACAGTCGCTCAGGCCAGAGAAGCCGCGTTTGGAGCTCATGCCGCAGCGAGGGAATCGTTGAATTCAGCTGCTACAGAAGTCGCTCGAGCGGCAGGCCATGCTGTGGCAACCGCTCACATGGCGGACCATGAACTTGGGGCAGCAGCGTACGCCATGCGAGCAGTGATGAAGTCGGTCAGTAAGATAGATGCGACTCAAGTTGCCGAATCCGAATGCCGCTGGCAGCACGACCAACTTTCGGACGAGATCCGTGAAATGGTCTTGAGTGACCAGCAAAACAGAAATCCAAAATTCAAAAATGTCTTTCTTGCTTCGCCACCTTGGTTCGTCATCTCCAACCCCGAGCGTGTAACCCTACAGATAGAGACTTGCATCTTTGCGTCTCCGTCGCCACCGACCTGCGACTTTCACAGGTTGAGGATTCTTGCCGTAAGGGATTTCCATGCCGCCGTCTCGTTCTATCACGCTTCTATCGCCAGACGAACTCCGAGTCGAATTGGTTGCGCTGCTATCTGA
>JBEBHM010001071.1:0-2407 GCA_040080875.1 Pirellula sp. | reverse complement strand
GAAATGGTGAAACCATCATTGCATGATATCTTTGTCTCGATCGCCAAGCCGAACAAAAGCGAAACGACGTTGGGAGCATGAGCGTTGGCTAAGTTGTTTTTTTACTATTCCACGATGAACGCGGGCAAATCCACGATCTTGCTCCAGTCCAGCTACAACTACCGGGAACGAGGAATGCATACGTTGGTCTTCTCGCCCGAGATCGACGACCGGTTTGGGGTTGGCAAAGTCAGCTCGCGCATAGGTCTGCAAGCCGATTCGATTGCATTTTCTCCCAACGACAATCTCTACCGATTCATAGAAAAGGAGCAAGAGAAAAAACAGGTCCATTGTGTGCTGATCGACGAATCGCAGTTTCTGACCAAGCAGCAAGTCCGACAATTAAGTGACGTGTGCGACGAATTGGACATCCCGGTTTTAGCGTACGGGCTTCGAACTGATTTTCAAGGGAACTTGTTCGAGGGAAGCCAACACTTGATGGCTTGGGCCGATACTTTGAACGAGATCAAGACGATTTGCCATTGCGGGCGCAAGGCCACGATGGTCTTACGGATCGACGGGAGTGGAAAGCCGGTCCGCGACGGCGAGCAGATTCAAATCGGGGGGAATGAGCGTTACGTCTCGGTTTGTCGAAAGCATTTCAAGCGAGGCCTCGCCGAACGAGGCCCGCAAGATCTCCCATTCGACGATCTGTGAAAAAGGTGTCCGGTACCGTTTATATGGAAACGATACGATTCTCGGCGGCAATGGATCGCCTACGACTCGACCGCGAGGTTGAACATTTGGAGGTTGTGAATAAACACTATGATCGGTAAGGAAATAAACTAACAGGATTCGTTATGTCACGTCGGGCTGTGTCCCCATTGTTCTTTGTCTGCATTACAATCGGTCACTTGAGATGCAAAAAAGATCTGAGCAACAATCGACAACGATCAATACGATGGATTCATTAGTCCCGATAGGGACGACAGATGTCTAGGCGGCGGTGATAACCGCCGACTATGAAGTCCTGGATCGATTACATGTCTTGCGTAGGAAAATAATGGCGTCAATCGACGACCTTGTCCGCTCCGTCGGTCAAGGCTTCGAGCGTAAAACGGACGAAGCGAATCTCCGCGTGCCCAGGTTCGTATATTACACCCATACTGCCATCTGAAAGTACGGTGATTTCGGAATACGACGACGGGCCCCTGTCGATTACCTTGCCGGCGCTCCACGTTTTTCCGTTGTCATAACTGATCCTAGCAGCGAGATTTTTGCGTCCTTCGACCGACGCTGCATTGCAGAAAATCAATCGATCTTTGGAGTATCCGTCTCGCTTTGATGTGTACTGTATTATGCAAGCGTTGCATCGTGGGTCGGGTAATCCCAATTCAGCAGCACTCTCCCATGAGTTTCCACCGTCTGTTGATCGATGCACGAATCTCTTTCCAGGTTCCATGCGTGAATTGACCATCAGCGAGTCATCCGCCAATTGCACCACCTTTGATTCATCTCCAGGGCTGACATCGCAAAATGGTTTCCATGTCTCGCCATGATCATGACTCGCAAACAACGTGACACCTTCGTCAACTCGGACAAAGTTGTGAAGCAACATCCCGTTTCGAGTCTGAATGCCACGACCGGACGTAATGAATTTGAAACTGTTCTTCAATTTAGGACCGGCGACTTGATCGGTGAAGTCTATGGGCTTGCCCCAGCTCTTCCCGTGATCTATGCTCTTCTGAACGAAAAAGCGAAACTCGTTGTTTGACGTGTCACGGACCATGTAATTATAAAAACAAAAGATGCTTCCCGTGTTCGAATCGAGGACCAGTGATGGATCGATGCACCCACCGTCGTCGATCGGTTCGAGAAGTTCGATGGGTGACCATGTCTTTCCTAGGTCGGTGCTTCGACGATAGACAATGTCGATCGTGCGCTGGGGTTTGAGGGTTTGCGGTGAAATCACACCGAATGGAGTAAAATCTACGTGCGATCGTACCTACCCGTTTTGTGCTTTATCGCATTTCTCGTTGTGGGGGATCTTGTTTGTTTTCAGTGGACTGAGCTGCATCGATCAACTTCCCAACTGGTTCAAGCCATAGTTTCTGGATGTGTTTTCGGTCAACTATTGTTGATCTCATTTTGGGGTGGTTGCTTCGGCCGAACATGGCTGCACGGATTGATTGCGGTTAGTCTTGTCTGGATGTTTGTGATGAGTGTTGGCGCGTGGATGACCGCACGAGACGAATACATGGTTCGATTTTCTTTGCAGTATTGTTGCATGATCCCGACCTTTGTCATTGTCATGTCATTTCCAATGCTCATGATGCGATTTGTTTTTGGATGGACACTGAGTCGGACCCACGAGAAAATCGTCTGTCAACGGAAGCTTCGTATCGAAGATCTTCTTGGAACGTTAGTA
>JBEBHM010000330.1:0-9174 GCA_040080875.1 Pirellula sp. | reverse complement strand
GGATGGAAACATTTTCAGTTGCGACATATCGATGGGCGGTTGCTCAACTCGCTCTCGCAGGTGGGAGAATACGCTTGCAACTCCATCGTCAAGATCGACGAAAAAGCTGGATATTTTTATTACTCAGCCGGCAGTGACAAAATCCCGTACAACGCGCAACTTCACCGGGCTAAGCTCGATGGATCGAATCCCATGCGACTCACTTCGTCTCCTTTGAATCACACTTCGTTTGATATTTCTCCGGACCATCGATTCATCATCGCAACGCGCGAACAACTGGACGTCCCCCCCAGCACGGTCTTGTACGACCAGGAGGGCAAGCAAGTAGCTATTCTGTCAGAGGGAAACCGAGACGTTGCGGACAAGCTCAAGCTACCCTCGGCCGAGTTGTTTTCATTCTTGTCAGACGATGGCAAAACAACGATCTACGGCACGTTGCACAAGCCATCGAACTTCGATCCATCTAGGAAATATCCACTACTCATAGACGTATACGGTGGTCCGGAGAGTGTCGGAATCAGCACCCGGTATACGGCCGCAAATCCAATCTGCGAGTTGGGTTATTTGGTGGCCAAGATCGGAAATCGCGGTACCACGGGACGTGGCAAGGCGTTCGAGAGTGCGACGTATCTTAAGCTTGGTGGCCCCGATATGGATGACCAAGCGGCTGGAGTTCGGTTTCTAAGGCAGCGCTCGTACGTCGATGGTGGTCGAGTGGGGATATTCGGACATTCGTATGGCGGCTACATGTCGGCGCTAGCACTGTTGCGATATCCCGATGTTTTTCACGTGGCTGTTGCGGGAGCTCCAGTGACGGACTTTCGAAACTACGACACCATTTATACCGAGCGATACATGCAGACCCCCGCTGAAAACGCGGAGGGTTATGACGCCGGTTCATGCAACAAGATCGTTACCAATCTCAAGGGCAAGCTGCTGCTGGTGCATGGATTGATCGACGACAATGTGCACCCCGCCAACACATGGCAGCTTTCCAAAGCGCTCCATGCTGCGGACAAACGATTTCAGATGATGATCTATCCCGAATTCCAGCACGGGATCGGCAGCACCTACAGTTCGCTTCGTTGGGAGTATTTTCACGAGCATCTCAAGCCGTGATCGCATAGAGTCGCAATGGCGCGTCCACACCCGAGCGAATCAGCAGTTTCAATAATCTTCTTCACGATTTACGACTCTCGTCCGGCCACATCGATCGAACTCGGCTAAGCGGCCCCTACAGTACGAAATAGTAGTTTTTTGGGAGAAGATGGATGGTTTGAGCAAAAAATGATAGCCATTTCGCGCTGATCTCCATCGACTTCGACAATCAGTTCGGCTTGAGTGTCAGCGGAGTACAAGGAGTCGCTGGAAATCGGCTCGCGGAGAATGCAGAAGTCTGGACCAACCTGCGCTAACTCGTGTTGAACTCCGCCAATCACCAACCAGCCGCGAACTTGAGACGAATAGCCATTTGATATAGTGTTTTTGAGCATGACCAAACTCCGAGATCAGTTGATGGCAGTTGCAGCCAGCTATACAGCAAATCGCGGCCGGTCGCTCACACGTTTTCTTGGGGATGGCAATGACGGCGCGGTTTGGGAATCCGACCACCAAACCGCAGTCAAAGCCCTTGAACGTCGCGACTCTTACTTTCGCGCGCGAGACGCTTATCTGCGACTCCAGGATCGCGCGATCGTTGACATCCAGGGTTTTGCTGCCCCTTGGCTTATTGGCTTCGATGATACCAAACAAATCGTCGAAATGACAGTTGTCTTCCCACCGTGCATTCTCGACTTTGGCAAGGCGTACGTCGATTTTCCGCCCGATTTTTCAGATGAAGTGCTTCGAGATTGGCGCGTGCAAGCCGCTGATCTATTCGAAGCTGACTGGGACAAGGCCGAAAGATTGCTCGAGGAACTTCGAAGCTACGGCATTTTCTATTTCGATGCCAAACCAGGTAACATTCGTTTCTAGTGCGTCTTCAATCCTCATTTTTGGGGTTGAAGGTAGTGAATCTTGTTAAAGATCCTTGCGATCTAGGAGGTTTAACAACCTCCACTACCTCAATATTTTGGCTTTGACGACGCACTAGTCTTAGCCGCTTCTTGAGCAAGCCGTCGCTTTTAGACAAGCGACTCGCACGATCCATAATAAATCCAGATTCGATAGCAACCACGAAATACAAAAAACACACGAAATTGGCGGTGTCAAAAGAATTTAAATCACAAATGTCATCCATTCCCTTCCGCGACGCCATTATCTTTTCCAGCAGTTCGTGACACTCGCGGTTCCAGTTTCGTGTAGTTCGTGTTTTTCGTGGTTCAGGAAATAACCAATCTACAAATATGCTTTTTGAGCATACTCCTGAACCATGCGCTGCGTATTGAAGAAGGATGCGTTCAATGCGATGGCGTGACGCATGACGTCAATGAATCGCTGGCGTTCATGATAAAACATGGGGATGATGACCCGCTCAAGCTTGTCGTAGAGCGACGTGGCGTCCTGCGAGCGATCTGCCGATGCTCGCCCATCTCCGATCGCCCAACCAGTGGAGCCTTCGATGCAGCCCTCGACCCACCAGCCATCGAGGATACTGAGCGAGGGCACCCCGTTCAGCGCGGCTTTCATGCCGCTGGTGCCAGACGCTTCGAGTGGAGGAAGCGGTGTATTCAGCCAGACGTCGACTCCGGATGTCATGATACGGGCCATCTGCATGTCATAGTTGGGCAGGTAGGCGATGGGTAATTCTTCATCCAGTTCGGAAGACAATCGTACGACCCGTTGGATAATTCCCTTACCATCTTGATCGTTGGGATGAGCCTTGCCTGCGAAAACTATTTGCAATTTACCCGCATTTCGGACGATGCTCTTCAATCGTTCGATGTTTTCAAAGACCAAACAGGCCCGCTTGTACGCTGTGGCTCGACGAGCAAATCCGATCGTGAGCACGTCCACATCGAAGCCCGAGTTGGCTTGCCGATTCACGAGATCGACAAGCTCGCGTTTGGCTTGCTGATGTGCTTCCCAAACTTCATTGCTGTCGAAACTCAAAGCGTAACGAAAACTTGAATTGTCACGTCGCCATCCAGGAATGTGACGATCAAACAGCTCAGAAAATGAATTGCAAGTCCAGGTGGCGGCATGCACTCCATTGGTGATGGAGTCGATTTCGTACTCGGCAAACATCAGTTGCGAGGTCTCGCGGTGCCTCTTGGCCACACCGTTGATGTAGTGGCTGAGAGTCAAGGCGAGGTAGGTTAGATTCAAACGCCCCTTGTGACAGACCTTATCGAGCACGTCGCACATCTCAAGCTGTCCCAAGATGCGTTCGGCTAGCTCCCTCGGAAACTGATCATGCCCGGCCGACACAGGTGTATGGGTCGTAAAGACACATTTTTGTCGAACCGCCTCAAGGTCTGCAGCCTCAAGCTTTATATTTCCGGACGCTGTACGTTGTTCTTTGAGCAACTCAAGCGTCAGCAAAGCGGCATGCCCCTCGTTCAAATGAAATCGTTCAATGTTCTGGTAACCCAACGCGCGGAGCATTCGAACACCACCAATGCCGAGGATCAATTCCTGGCAAAGTCGATAGTGCAGGTCGCCACCATACAACTGATCCGTCAATGTTCGGTCCCACGGACTATTCTCCTCACAGTCGGTGTCGAGCAAGAACACGGGGACCGCGAAGTTGGCATTGCCAACATCAAAACGCCACGAACGAACATGAACACTGCGTCCCTCGATCTCGACGGTCACACGAACATCGGTCGTCTCGAGAAAGTCATTGATCGCCCAATGCACCACGTCCTCGGTCTGCCAACCCGAACGATCGAGGCGTTGAAAGAAATAGCCCTTGCGATGCAGCAAGGTGACGCCGACCATGGGTACCTGTAGGTCGGCTGCCGATCGAATGGTGTCGCCCGCCAATACTCCCAACCCACCTGAGTAAGTAGGGATGTCGTGATGGAGGCCGATCTCCATCGAAAAATATGCAATCTTACGCAAATCACTCATGATGGATACTTTCGTCGTCTAAATTTTCAATCGATTCATGGGATTTGGAGGCGATTGCCTCCAGTGACAAATAATGCGCAATGCGAAGCGAATGATAGGTGATGCGCTGTAGCCAACGCACTCCATCGAGTCGCGAGATCAATTCTTCGACTCTTTCCTCTTTTTGAACAGTTCTCTCGATGGCTTCATGGCGAAAGCGATCGCTCTCCAATTCGATCTCGGCCCAAAACTTCTTGAGCAAGTCGTTCGTTTCGATCCGTACGGCTGGAGAGGACAGATCTCGGCTCAGCAAACTCGCTAGTTGCACGATTTGGTCAGTCAAGCTCACGGCAGACAGAACAGCCTGCAGTCGCCCTTGTTTGCGGATGCGAACGATGAGCCTTGCCAAGTGATCGAGCAAATGCAGCGCAACAACCTTTTGATAAAATCCCTTTTCGACCGCGATTGGATCATTGATTAGATTCAAAAACAATCGCGTGGTATCAACCGCCTGGGCGGCCTCGTCCAAGCGTGCCCATGCCTCTTTCTCGCTTTCTCGCGAGGTTAACAATTTTGCCAGCGAGGAGAAGACAACTTGAGAAACATCTCGTAGGGAAACAAGAACATTTTCGATTGCGATTTGGGGATGTTTCAACAACGAGGGCTCCAGCCGCTCTGTCAGTCGTGATTCGCCACCTGGAACGATATAGGTGACGAATGCGGCAAATTGCATGGTTATCGGCAGCACGATGAGCACTCCGAGCGTATTGAACAAAGAATGGAAACCTACCAATGCCAGTTCTGGGCTGGAACGCTGGATCGCAGGTGCCCATGTCGTTAGCATAACCATGTACAACGGCAATAAAACGAAAGCGGCAATTCCCGTAATGACATTGTAAATGACGTGCGACCACCCCGTTCGACGAGCATTGACGTTTCCACCGAGCGAAGCAAGAAGAGCGGTCACCGTCGTTCCGATATCCATCCCAATCACTATCGCCGCCGCTTGCGACAGGGAAATACTCCCAACATGGACCGCTGTGATGGCCGTCGCAACGCCTACGCTCGACGATTGCGTTACCAACGTGATGGCAATACCCATCAAGAGCAATTGCAATCGACCTACGATGGTGTCCGGTGGAAAGATCTCCGGCGAGATCATGTCCTTGTACGCTTCCATTCCGTGTTGGAGCATCCCAATCCCAATGAAAACGGCCCCAAAACCAGAAATCGCGTAACCAGTCGAAACCACCCACGAAACGCGACCCATTCGCAAGAGCGCGCCCAAAAAAAGAAGTGGTAATGCGATGTTTTTCAGACTGAACGTAAATCCGAATAGAGCCACAACCCAACCCGTTGCCGTGGTTCCAATGTTGGCACCCAGGATAATGCTCAAGGCTTGTGGAAACGTGAGAAGTCCCGCTCCCACAAAACCAACCGCCATGACGGTTGTTGCGCTCGACGATTGAATCAGTGCGGTGACGATCATGCCAGTCAACGTTCCAGTCCATGGAGTCTTGGTAAATCTGCTCAGCGTTCGTCGGAGCGATTCGCCAGCCAAACGATTGAGCCCGTCGGTCATGACCGCCATTCCAAGCAAGAATAACCCGATCCCTCCAAGGACTTCGAGAATGCCTAAATTCATTGCGACATCACACGGCGTCCACCAGCAGGACTGTTCATGGCAAGCCTATCTCCCATTGAGTTGTTTGGTTATTCGCATTGCTAGTTTGATTCTCCTGCAAGCTCCTTATTGCAATCAGTCTTATGCAATCTTCGTTCCAACGCAATGAGAGTTGCGCAATTCCATGCAAGTGCTGACGTTCATTAGGATTTGGCATCCTAGTTGCAACTCACGACGCCCCATCACTCTTGAGTTCTTTCGCCAATTTCAAGGAGTATTTCCATGAATCGATGTTGGACAAGTTCTGCGGTCATCGTTTGGTTGATGACCTTGGGCACTTTGGTACCCGTCGGAGGTCAAGAGACATCAACCCTGAAGATTGACGCAAGAAAAACGGCGAGAGCCAGCGAATTCTCAGACGCACTCAAAGAGTTGGCCCGGGTGACGCGGCCTTCGGTCGTGAGTATTAGTTCCATCAAACGCATCGCGCCGCCGAAAGCGCCTGAGCGACGCCAGCGACTTTCCAAGACCGCTTACCCCGAGATTTGTTGGACGAAGATTTCTTTGAACGATTCTTTGACTTGCCAATCCCGCGAGGCGGTTACGAACAACGAGGATTGGGATCGGGTGTGATCGTTCGCAAGGATGGGCACATCCTCACTAACAATCATGTTGTTGGCGACGCCGATGAAGTGAATGTGACTTTAGCCGACAAACGCCAGTTGCCAGCCAAAGTGGTAGGTACGGATCAGTTGACGGATTTAGCGGTCCTAAAAATTGACGTGGAGGGGCTAACTGCTGCACAACTTGGAAATTCGAGCACAACAGAAGTTGGCGAATGGGTGATCGCAATCGGCAGTCCCTTCGGACTGGATCAAACTGTGACATGCGGGATCATTAGCGCTACCGGAAGAGCACACATGGGACTCACCGAATATGAAGATTTTTTGCAAACAGACGCCGCAATCAATCCAGGAAACAGCGGCGGACCACTTGTGAATCTCCGAGGGGAGGTTATTGGGATCAACACCGCCATTGCTTCAAGAAGCGGCAGTTATATGGGAGTGGGCTTCTCAATTCCCAGCGATCAAGCTCGAAGTGTTTTGGAAAGCATCTTGAAGGATGGGCACGTCACCCGGGGTTGGCTCGGAGCGGCGATCCAGGATTTAACACCCGAGCTTGCCAAGTCGTTCGATTCTGAATCGCATTCCGGAGTGCTGATCGATGATGTCGTCCCCAAAAGCCCAGCCGACGCCGTAGGGTTGAAAGCGGGCGATATCGTTGCCCGTTTTGCCGGAAAGGTGATATCGAGCGCTTCCCAACTCAGAAATGCAGTGGCTGCGCTCCCCCCTGGGACCAAGGCCGATATCGAGATTATTCGCGATGGAAAACCATTGCGACTTTCCATAACTCTTGGTGTCTTGGACGAAAACCATCGTATCCAAGCTGCTCCTTCCAAATCGAACTCAACCAATGCGTTGGGATTGACTGTACAGAATTTGACTCCTGATCTCGCGACCCAATTTGGCATTGATGATGAGAAAGGTGTGGTAGTAACGGACGTGGAGCCAGGTAGCCTCGCCGCTCAGGCGGGTATCCAATCGGGTGATCTTATTCTGGCGATCGGGAGACAATCCATCGAGACGCTCAAGGACTTTAGCATAGCGTCGCGCTCCGTGGATTTGGAAAGTGGAGTGCGAATGCAAATCAAGAGCAAAGGCGTTCGGCGATTTGTTTACCTTCGCGGAACAAAGCGTTAGATGAAGAATACCGTAACGGTTGGCTGGATTGCAGTGGCTCGTGCTTCGCGAGAGGCTTCCTCGTCTTCGAGCTGCTGAGTGGATTGGTGCGACCGTCGCCCTGGCCATGACCGCCATCTTTTTCGGTGCGTCACTGCCAACCGCTGAGTCACCAGGTTGGCTTATTGCGATTTTGGGTACGACGGGTGGCTTGTTGGGTGGAATTCTTTTGGGTGCTGTCACGGGCCTCGTTGCAAAGGAACTTCGACCCCTCGCCGAGGAACATCATTCGTTCACCTGAAGTCGTTACCTTGCTCCATCACACACCATCGATCGACACGCCGCTGCCGTGGATTACAATCGTTCGACTATATGAGCGTGCGCATTTCTGCTCGCATGAAGTGGAAGCCGACATGGTTTTCGAGGCGTTGTCGAAACGCTTTGACGCGTTCCGCTGCGGCAGAATTGCGCAACATCATTTAGAATGGGCGGAACTGTACATGAGTATGTATTCCAAATTACATTTCCTCAGCGGAGTGAACGCAATGAAAGTGGACAATGTTTCCGACTACGAAGTATCCGACGCCGAATGTAAGAAAGCGACCGGCAAGACTTTGAAGCAATGGTTTAAAGAACTCGACAAGGTCGACGGTTTGAAATTAGGTCGACGCGGTGGCACGCAACACATCTATTCTCAAGTTGCGGACGCTTGGTGGCCCACGACGATTTACGTGGAATACGAATCGCACCATGGCGTCAAGAAAAAGGACGGGCTTGCCGAGGGATACTCGATATGCGTTACCAAAACCATATCGGCACCCGTTACCAAGGTGTATAAGAATTGGACGAACGCATCGCATTTTGAAGCGATGTTTGGTGACCAAGCTAAACAAACGGTCAAAGACGGAGGCACCCTTTCATGCAAAGCTGGATGCAAAGGGACCTTCACGAGAGTTCGCCCCGATAAGGATTTGAGACTCACGTGGGAGCATGATGGCTGTACAGCTCCAATGCAGGTGGACGTCCAGTTCCAGGACAACAAAGGAAAGTGCCTCATGAATGTCATGACCTCTCGAATTCAAACGCGAGCCGAAGCGGACGGGTTAAGGAACGCTTGGACAGCAGCACTCAATCGGTTGAAGTCAATTTGCGAGGCTTGATGGAGCTGCTAAGCCTTGAGCTTTGGTCCGTGGGGCGCTCTTGCCGAGTGCGACTGTCCCTATGTCGTGCTGATTGAAGTTTCCCACAGTGGATATCGCACCCGGGAGGTCCAACCCGCTTCGATTTGCCCACTGAAGAATCGCTGTCCGCCTCAGAGTTGCGGACCTACGTAAAAATACGTCCGCCACGGAATAGCGGACCTAAGTGATTGGGCCTCGTAAAAAACGAGGTCGACGGGGCTCGAACCCGCAACCTCCGGATCGACAGTCCGGTGCTCTAACCAATTGAGCTACGACCCCTTCGGTCCTGGGATTATATCCCTCGATTTGACCTCTGCAAGCACTACGGCCACTTCTCATTTCATTTTTGTCGTTGTTGTGGACTCGGCTGTGCCTGCAATCAGAAATAGTTGCGGTGCGTCCGACTTCGCTGATTTGCAGGTAAACGGAACATGAATGTGCCTACTACTTTGATTTCCGTCGGCTGTGCCAAGCGGTTGGACCAGAGAATCGCTACGACCGCTTCAACCATTCTGCGTAATCGCGGATTTTCACTCGTCCAGGCGCGAACTTGCTGTTTTGTCGCCATCTTTCGACCTAGCGTTGCGCACAGACAGGTAATGCGCCGTCTACCGACCTATAGAGTGTGGTGAAATAT
>JBEBHM010001070.1:0-2410 GCA_040080875.1 Pirellula sp. | reverse complement strand
AAGCGGCATAGCCCAACGCACGATCTATCCCGCCGTTCCGCTTTCAGGAATTCTACGAAAATTCCTTCCCGCTCCAGTTGGGATAGATCGCTATACGTTATCCGCTAGATCGTTAAACAACATCTCCTTATTGGCGCATCAGCATTCTGCCTAGCAGCTCGTAACACTCTCAACTATTCATTGGAGACTTTCATGACACAAAGCACCACTCGACGATTTTCGGTTTGGCCCTTGGCTTGTTCCTTCGTTTGTGGAATTCTTACAACGCTTTTTGTGATTCAATTTGTTGACGGATCGAGACCCATATCTAATGCAGCGGAAGGAAACATTATTCTATCCAAGGTCAATGATCCTGCCCTTGGTGATCGCTTCATTGGTTCCTGGATGGCAGACCGCCCTGATACTCAAGAGGATGAGAGAGAGACCATTACATTCGACGCAAACGGTGCGTTCGACGACACTGCTGCTGATACCTTCGCCAAGCAGTGGTTTTGTACTGACGGCGTGCTTTACGTGATAGCTCGGCCAAACGACATTGGTAATGACAAATCTCACATTACACCATTGGTACCTGCCTTCGACGAATCCGGAAGCGTTGTCACTCTATCCACTCCAGATGGATCTCCACGACTGACAATGACTAAGAAGACATCAGACCGCGGATAACCAAGCCATGCACGCCGAGCACGCGATCGGTCGTTTTTGACATGGAAGCCTTGCTCGCGCGTGCCGGGTGATGGCCGCCGTTCTGACCTAGATGTTCCTTAGGTCCCTGCTTCCGTGGATGACACGGGCTATCTCGATGCCATCAGTGATTTGACGGAAGAAAATGACATACTTTCCGAATGTGAATGATCGACAATTGCGGATGCTGAACTCTGGTCGCAGTTCTCCGACATCGGGATGTCTTTCGAGAGTATCGAAGACGTCGCGAATTCCTTTGAGCCACTTCGTTCCTGAATTCTCGCTAAACTGTGACAATGCAAAAGAAATGGCTTTCATGTCTGCTTCAGCAGACGGTGAGATTTGAATCATGACGGTCGATTCAAATGATCATGGAGACGAGTAAAAACCCTGTCCGCCTCAGATCCAAGCCCGCGATCCAGCTCATCGAATCCTTTTTCTACTTCTGACTTGAGCGTCTCGCTTGCCCTAAGCATCCTTAGACCTTCGGCAATGACATCCTCTTCCGATAGAAATCGACGGGAGTCAACGAGACGCTTAACGAAAGGTACGAAATCGCTTGGTATTTGGACTGACATTTGTGTTTTCTCCGAATTTTGGGATTCGGACGATTGTACACTGATTGGCCTTCTCAGGCTACAATCAACGTCAGAACATCTCTATGGCCTCTGATGTCAAGTAGTACGTACCGGTAGCCATGGAAAAAATTAGCAGTTTTTTTGGAGGGCCAGTTTTGTAGTCTTCTTATCATTGATCGGCCTTCAACCCTCTGAGGCCGATCAATGATAAGAAGACGGACCATCTATCCTCTGGCCTTTCGGCCCCTTCCGTACTGCTTGACTTACCTTGGGAGGAGTTGGATTGCTTCGACTCACGCAAGCGTTCTATTGCCAGTGGGATTCTATTTCAAAAGGTCAGTCTTGTTTCAAGCGTCTTACGGCTCGAGTACGGCTGCCTCAAACATCTCTAATGCGCTCTGAAGATCGCTCAGTTCCCCAAGCAATCCCCTGTCACCCACTCTCGCAAGCAACGGCTGCAGAATCTCATCCTGATCCAATAGGGTCCACTCAAAAGTTTGGCTCGACGATCTTGCGGGCTCAGAGCGCAGCAACGCAGGTTTGGTGATTACTGTTGGAGGAATAGTTTCAAGTCAAATGCGGTATCATTGCGAAGCATGTAGTAGATCGAACGACCAAGCTTGACAGCCAGCGTGTTGGTCGCTCGTGCCTTGCCGTGTTTCTTCTCAAGTCGTCAAGCGTACTCAAGTACCTCTGCGGATTCTCGTTTGAGAAGCTGGATTGCCTCGCCAAAAGCCCAGCGAAGGAATGGGTTGCCGATCTTGCCGCCAGGTGAACCGAGTTTCTTGCCCGCAGACGAGTGAGAACCCTTGACCAATCGACTGTATGATAGAAATTTGCCTACCGACTCAAAGCGAGTTATCGATTCGATTTCATGAATGAGCGTCAAGCTGATCATTGCACCGACACCTGGGATGGTGGTAAGTCGATAATAGGATTGGAAATGATGGAGTTTGGCGCATCGAATGAGTTCTAGCTCGAGCCGTTTGATTTGCACTGTGTAGGCTTCGATCAGTTCAAGATCGACGTTGACGATGAGCTTGGCGTGAGGAGAAGGTAGGTTTTCGCCAACGGCTTCTTGATTGGCTTTGTATTTGATGTTCTTGGTGAGGGCTTGGTTGTGTTGGTGGTGGACTTGCTGGATGTGG
>JBEBHM010001069.1:0-2410 GCA_040080875.1 Pirellula sp. | reverse complement strand
TGCATTCTCGATGAAGAGGAACTCGACAAAGGCACCATCATTCGCCACCCGAAACTGAAGATCGGTTATCTCAGACAACACGACCCATTCCTCCCCGGTGAAACCTCGATCGAATTTCTGATGCGAGATAGCAGTCAACCCGATTGGAAGTGTGGGGAGGTCGCAGGTCAGTTTGAGCTTAAGGGTCGATACCTTGAGGGGCCCGTTAGCGAATTGTCTGGAGGCTGGCAAACACGAGTCAAGCTGGCCGCCCTGTTATTGCACGAACCCAACCTACTGCTATTGGATGAACCTACGAACTTCCTGGATCTACGCACACAGATTCTGTTGGAGCATTTCCTGCGTGACTTTCGAGAAGCGTGCTTGATCGTTTCCCACGATCGAGCGTTCCTAGGTGCGACGTGCGATTCCACCCTGGATCTGTCGTTTGGCAAATTGACCATGTACCCAGGTAAGATCGATGACTTTTTGGTCTATCAAAAAGAGCTGACGGAACATGATCAGCGCGTCAACGCCGCCACAGAGGCCAAGCGCAAACAACTGCAAGAATTCGTGGACAAGAACCGAGCCCGCGCAAGCACGGCGACCCGAGCCAAATCCAAAAGCAAAATGCTCGATCGGCTTGAGTTCAAGGACGTGCCCGCAGATCAAGCCCGCGCAACCGTCCGTGCCCCAATCGTCGAGCCTCGCAAAGGTCCGTGTGTTCGCTGCAAGGATTTAGCTATCGGATACGACGGCCGAGCCGTCGCCAAAGGGATCGACCTCGAAATCGAACACGGCTCTCGAGCCGCTATCGTCGGGGACAACGGGCAAGGAAAGACGACCTTGCTAAGGACTCTGGTACGATCACTGGATCCGATCGCGGGTGAAGTTAAATGGGGCTTTGGTTGCGAAATCGGAACCTATGCGCAGCACGTTTATACAAGTCTTCCAGAACAGAAAACCGTCATGGAGTACTTGGAGTACGAAGCGATACCTGGGACCAAGACGCAAACGATTCTCGACGTAGCGGGCGCTATGTTGTTTCGTGGCGAGGCGGTCAAGAAGAGAGTCTCCGTCCTGAGCGGTGGGGAGCGTGCACGACTATGTTTGGCCACATTGCTGCTAGGCAAATGCAATATTCTGGTGCTGGACGAACCAGGTAACCACTTGGATGTCGAGACCGTCGAGGCGCTGGCGGACGCTCTGCTCGACTACAAGGGTACTGTGATCTTCACATCGCACGATCGTCACTTTATGAAACGCGTCGCGTCTAGCATTGTCGAGGTCAAAGACGGCACGGTCGTCAACTACCGAGGCGACTATGACGCTTATTTGTATATGGTCAACAAAGAAATCGATACCGGCGAACGCGAACGCAAGGGGACGAATTCGAAATCATCGCCTTCCTCGAATTCGACCAATAACCGCCGAGGCGACGCGCACTCCCATGCAAAAGATAAAGCCAAGATCATCGCACAAAAACAAGTGATCGCCGCTAACGACGAACGGCTCATCAAAAAGGAAGTCAGTCAACTTGAAAAGACCATCTCGCGGTTGGACGCCCAACGCAAAACGTTAAACGACCAACTGATGCAATCCACCGAAGCCATCGAGGCACTCAAACTGCACGAAGAACTGACCAAGGTATCTACCGAATTGGAATCTGCGGAGATGAGATGGTCGGAATTGCAGGAACAACTCGAGGGATAACGAATCAAAATCTCGTGTCGATCACTTTATTGTCTAACGAAAAACATACCGCTGAAATCACCATCGAAGACTTGGTCGATTGTCAAGAGTTTGCCGAACGACTGGCGTCGGTGGTTCAAACCCCGTTGACGATTGGGCTTACCGGCACTTTGGGGGCAGGTAAAACGCAGTGGACTCGATATTTTGCGATGGCCCTCGGTGCACCAGGAAATACGATCAGCAGCCCGACATTTGTCCTGGTCCATCAATACGCAAGTCAGCCGCCCATCTTTCACTTGGATGCGTACCGAATCGGTGACGAAGATGAAATGTTGGATCTTGGAATCGAAGAAATGTTTGATTCCGATGCCATCACCATCATCGAATGGTCCGATCTCTATCCCGAGTTGTTGCCTCGAAACACATTGAAAATCCACTTCGAAGTCGGTGACGGGCAGACGGTGCGACACATTCGAATGCATGCCGTAGGCTCGCGGGCTCAGTCTGTTCTCGGCGGTTTGATTGCGTGTTGGTCATAGCATCGACAGAATGCGTGGTTTATGCTGTAGCTACCAACTGCTGCCACAGGGACGAGCCGACATGGGGGCGGATCGGCGGACCCAAGCGGTCTTGGAGGCCGTCTCGCTTTCCAATATCACACATCATTCGCTTAATTGAGCCTGAGGCGCTAGCCGATCGATCATGAAGCTCGGCTAGCGCCTCAGGCTCATCACAAAGC
>JBEBHM010001068.1:0-2411 GCA_040080875.1 Pirellula sp. | reverse complement strand
TTATAATACTTGGTCACCACTGCGCGACCTGCTTTCTAGAATCTGATCAAACTCCTTTCGAGACACTTCTTCGAGACGAAAAGGCGTTTTACGTGCACGGACATCTTCACAAACCACGAATTGCCTACAACAGCGATGGGAGCATCCGGAAGATCGGTCTTGGCGCTGCTTACGTAACTCGTGTCGATAGCACCGCAAATGCACCCTACCGAAACTCCTACACGATTTGCAAGCTAACCGATAAGATTGAAATCACCGGTTTTAGCTGGGACGGCTATCTCGGACAATGGTTTGACGCAACCAACGTCCAATTCAATGAAGGTCTAGTCGAAACGAACATAGAAGGTGGGAAGATTCTGTTAACACTTCCCGGTTCTTCAGATCCTAAGTCGAAACGCACTTCGTCGCTATCGGGAATCCCAAGAAGGTCAGCACGCCCAAGCTGGGCGGCCCCGCTTACGACTTTAAAGCCAGGTTTGTGGCTCGGCTTAGCGACACTGTCCGAGAATCTTGAAAAGGCGATCTCGGAGGTTTCGGTTGAATCGTTGGAATTGGTATCCAGGGATGGCAGTAAGGTAACATATCAGATCCAAGAAGGGGAGCAACGTCATCTCCTAATCTGCATACCCGGAATATCCCACATACTATCCCGCAAAGAAGTGGAAACGTTGAACACGCGGTTTGATTCGGACCATTTTAAAACCGTGACTGTTATCACTTTTGGCAAAATTGCTGAGGATGCAAAAACACTATATCTCCGTCTTCGATCGCGTAAGCCAATTGAGGTTCTTACAAATATCGAGATCACTGAAAGATCTGATGTACTTTTAAGCTCTCGTCAAACAGAACTTCTACGGGGAGAAGACTATTCAAAAACAAAGGTCGCAGTACTAATTGATGAATCTGAGACATATCTTTTGAACACCACTCAGAGCGAAGGCGACGCAACATTTTCAATTATTGACCGAAGTGGCGCTCCCATTGCTGGAAGTAATCCAATCGTAACTGCTCTCCGGGAAGCAATCCCGACATTCTCAAAACAGAGATACATCACCGAAGTCGAGTCACAGTCCGAACTGGATTTCCCGACCTTCAACGAAGCCGAATACTTAGCCGATTGCCATGAAAAGTTTAAAGTTATGCGCTACGCGGCTCTCTCAAGCGCGGGGCTTCGATTTTCAGACCTATCGTTTGAAGATATTTATATTGAGGCGAAGGCGACCGAGATTGAAACCGGTCATGCCTTCAGGATGACTGATTTACTTGAAGACCGACTTGAAGCTTTTCCGTTGAGCCCCTCTCTAAAGAATCAAATCAAGCAGCAGTATGGGTTGGCTGCGGCAGAACAGGGCCGCCAGGAAACATTAGAGGCTCAGGAATTCTATCAGAACTACGGGGCTATACTCGTAACAGGGGATCCGGGTTCAGGCAAGACTTGCTTTGTGCAAAATCAGATTCTGCACTACTCCCGCCGCGAAGTTTCCGAGGGCAATTCCGACGGACGCTTTGATTGGTATGGAGATCACATCCCCGTTTTGCTCCAGCTGTCACAGGCAGTTGCCGAGAGTGGTTATGAAGACCTCGGCCTTCTAGTGATCGCATCCCGATTGTGCGAGCGCCAAGGCTTTGCGATCTCAGCCGAACAGTTGAAGGAGCTGTTTGACATGGGCAGGGTGGCATTCTTTTTTGATGGGCTAGATGAAGTAGTTTCTATTGAGAAGCGCGCCCGAGTGGTCCAACTAATCAATGATCTTGTTGAAGTAGGGGTCGCAAAAGGGAACCGTTTCGTGGTCACGTCGCGGCAAGCTGCGGTACAGGTGGTCGATCTACTGCCGTCTCTCCACCAGCTCGAGCTGACCGGACTGACAGCGGCTGAGATTCGCGAACTTGCCAGACGGATACTTTCCCTTAAACTTGCCACCTCGGAAGAAGGTGTGGTAGTTGATGATGGAGAGATTGATAGCGATGAGGAATCGCTGCTTGAACGCATTGTGTACGACTGTGAGAACAACCCAGGAGTGAGCCGAATTGCAAAGAACCCGCTACTTCTAACGTTGCTTGTTTTTATATATTCGAACTCCGGTGCACTTTCCGCCAAGCGTCATCTAATTTACAGTGATGCAGTTAGAACACTGACTTCGGTTCGTCGCATTAAGGCAGGGCACTCATCCGTTTCAGTGCAAGATCTTCGCGAGCGCCTGGGTGCCGTTGCGCTCTCTGTCTATCGGAAGGATTCAGGATTTTTACCAACCCTTCGTGATGTCAATTCCATCGTCGAGCGCGTCATGGGTGAGACGCGACGTGGACCGGTTCATCCGGAGGAGGCTGAGACGTTTGTGCGAAAAGTCGCCGAGTCAACAGGCTTGATCAAGATTGAAAGTATTGACGGTACATTTAGCGATGGATCGTTG
>JBEBHM010001067.1:0-2415 GCA_040080875.1 Pirellula sp. | reverse complement strand
CACTAGGTCATCGTCTTTAAAACAAACTCTATGTGCTACTCGCACCGACTTCTGTGTATTGCACCAATAGGATTCAATGCGATTTTCTGGAAGAGCTTTTGCTGCAAAACATTTTCGATCTTTCCCGAACACCAGTTTCGAAGCGTTAACTTCCGCCGAGCTTCGCCCCCAGAAGTCTGGACCATGGATGGGCCAATCGAAGAGACCGATGCAAATTGCCCTATCTCGCGTACCAACCATGCGTTCCTCTATTATCGATGGCTTACAGGCTCTCCCGAACTCGTCGATAGTAAAATACTCTCGACCATTATGAACAATTTTTTCCCACCAATGAATTTCTGCAAGTGACGTCATATTTGCTTTATTTGCTCGATCATCGGCGATTATCTTTGGAGTCCATTTGCACCCCTCCAAAACGCCGTTCTTCAACTTCAATCGGTGCATATAGCCTTTACTATCGAACACTAACTCAGCGTCAGGATCGCTTTCGGCTCTTACATCAACTTCCATGAAATATTCTGCCAATCCGAACTCCGCATTTAGACTATAGCCTTCGCACAATGCAATCGCGGAATGTATGTTTCCATCAGCTCTTGTTGCATGCTCCAGTCCTACGGTGAATACTAGGCCAATTGCCCAACACATCCGTGTCAACATATTGCTATTTCTCCCATAACGAAAGTTTTGTCTCGCACGACCATTTTGCCTCCTGTTGCTTGCCAGAAAGTTGCAACCATGCCTTTCGGTCGTTTTGGGGTAGAAAGGCATCCAGTGTGGTTTTCTCAATTGACGCGACAACGACGAATACTCGATCCGATCGCTGCTTTACTTCAACCACGTTCATGACTAGCGGTTTTCCGTCGTTGTCGCCGTTACCGTCCTTACGAATAACAAGGGTTAATGAGTCCTTCGTTAAATTCGTTACTCCATTGACCAAAACAACGGCTTGCAGCAATTGACCGCTTGTGTTTCGAAGGGAGACAATGGATGGCGACAGTCTTACAACGTCAGTGTATTCGATTGGTAATGTAACTAAAACCTCCTTGCCATCCTTACATACAAGGTTCAGGACTACGTTTTCTTCAACCTGACCGAGATCGACTCTCGGCTTCAGAGCAAGACTGAATTCGTTCCCTTCTACCTTTGAAATCGAACAAACATCTTCACTAAGTGATTGAACCAGCGATATTCCGACTGACTCAAAATTGGAGACAAATCGCATCCTGTAATTCTTTGTCGAATTAGAAGGAACAGTGAGCTTGCTAGGTTCAAGTCGCACTAGATCTTTGGCAACACCGGATAGAATAATTCGATAATTCACCCCAAAATCAACATCCTGACAAATAATCCCAATTTGCAGCACTTGGGCAGTGCTGGGCATCTTTAATGAACCCTTTAGGTCGAATGCCCCGCCTGGCCTGACATTGATCTGCTTCGGCTCCAGCGTCGTGCAGCCACATGTTGAATGCATCTTCAGATCAAGATGATTACCCGATTCGTTTTGTATTTTTAGCTCTAGGGACAGCACCTTCCCAACAGGGTGAGATCCAATGTCAAAAATCAAGTCCTTCTTTGGATCTGAAAGCGATCCTGTTGCTCCAAGCTTTTGATCTTCGCTAACCGCAATCCCTTCGTTTGCGATCAAAAGAGTAGCAACGACAAGTGCGGTAATCAATCGAAATGGAATGGTGCATGGTCCCGAGAAGCGGATCGATTCGCTAACACTCTCGGAATTATCACAAGCATGTGAAGATGGAATTCGGAAGTGCTGTGTGGATAGTTCGTTCACAAAGGCCTTCGATAAACTTGTAGGTCTGAGTTTTTTTGGCTACTACAGAGATAATCGACAAAACTCTTAACGCCGGACAGCCAAGTACACCAAATCAAAAAAAATTCCTGAGTAGGAAAAGTGTCTATTCCGTGTGGGACTCCCCTGGGGTGACATCATCATCACCATCCCCGTCGATGTTGTTAATTCACTGCCCCAGTTGCTGGTTGCATCGGGACACTCGCGACGCGACTGAGGCCAAATATGTTATTCAACCCATTCGCATTGCTCGCCCTAAAAGCACGGGGGCGTGTTGTTAGTTGGTGATACCACGTCATTATCAGTCCGGAAAAACATGCTTGCAATCTCAGACAAAGTGCGAAACAATCTGTTCATCGAGCGAAGTGACTTTAGCCCGTCAAAATTATTCGGAATCAAGGGTGAAAAATGGCGCGTATTTTGCCTCTCTCTCTCTAAAGCATTCGATCTTGGATGGGTGCAGAGAATGTGGTTGTCGTGACAACAGATGACGACGACATCACGAAAAAATTCCGGCTCGCTCAGAATGGCGACCGCGACGCATTTCGCGCTATTTTCCAACATTTTTTCCGCCGGTTGCAAAGCTATGTTCGCACCATGTTGACGGT
>JBEBHM010000329.1:0-9202 GCA_040080875.1 Pirellula sp. | reverse complement strand
CCGCAAAATCGGGTGACCCTCCCAAAAGCAAAACGAGGTGACATGGCGGCCATGCATGACGCAGTCGTCCTAGTTGTCAGACCGGGCAGTGGCGACGTTGCCGCCGTCAGTACGGTTGCGGGACAAAAGTTCTCCTCCATCGAAGATATTCAGTCGGCAGAGATTGCCGAATACGTTGAAGCGGCCCTTCAGAATCCACAAAAAAAATATGTACTCATCCAGGGTGAACCCCGTGTTCTAACTTCGCAAATGATGCGAGTTCAAGTTGCCGTGGCTGGCGTCCTCACTCCAGAACACGAAATCATGATCGCTGTGGAACACTAATCATGAGTATTCGTTTCACCTGTGCATCCTGTACGAAATCGATCGTGGTTCACGACCGATTCGAAAATCGCCAGGTCCGTTGCCCGGCTTGCAGTTTCGAATTAACGGTTCCTAAGCGATCAAAAACTGAAGCGAGCAACTCGCCAAGTAACGACGCACCAACCGTTCAGTCCGAAACCGACCTTCAGGAAGTTAGTTTTGTGGAATCCGAAGTCGTAGAGGAATCTCTCCAGGAAGCGACCCAGGTAGCGGCCCAGGAAGCGAACGAAACGCACGTAGAGGATTCCGAGCCAGACTTGGCTCGTACGAGCCCTCGAAGCATCCGCTCTGTGCAGGAAGAAAGCAACGAAAAGTTCCAATGGGATATCACGCCGATGGTCGACGTAGCCTTCTTGCTATTGATCTTCTTTATGCTCACGGCTTCCTTTAGTATTCAGAAAGTGATTCGGACCGCTCCTCCGATCCCTGAGGATGCGAGCGCCTCGGTGGTACAAGTGCAGCCAAAAAACACCGACGAGAGCTTGATCGTCCAGGTCGATGAATTCAATGCATACACGGTCCTGACGAGCGATGGCGAAACCCACGAAGCATCGAGCAAACAAGAGTTAGTAGGGATCCTTAAGGACTTGCGATTGCAGTTTGGCGCAGATATCTCTCGCGTCATTGTTCATGCCCACGTCGATAGTATTCATGGTGCAACGGTCGCATGTTTGGACGCAGCTCGAGAAGCTGAATTCACCAAATTTCAGATCTTTGCTGTTGAGAGTTTTTAGACCGTCGAATAATTTCAGATTGACCAATCCTCACGCCAAGTTGGAATAATCATTATGCAGAAACTGATCAAGGGAATTCACCAGTTCCAAGAAGAAAACTTTCGTCCGCTACAAGGGTTGTTTGAGCAATTGTCGAAGGGCCAAAACCCCGAAACGTTGTTCATCACCTGTTCAGACTCACGCATCGACCCGAACTTACTGACTCAAGCCAAGCCGGGCGACCTGTTTATCCTTCGCAATGCTGGCAACATCGTGCCGCCGCACGGAGCGGCTAACGGCGGTGAGGCAGCAACGATCGAATTCGCTGTCGCTGCACTAGGTGTCAAGGACATTATTATATGTGGTCATTCCCATTGCGGAGCGATGCAAGGGCTGCTCAAACCTGAACTAGTCACTTCATTACCAGCCGTGTCATCGTGGCTATCCCACGCCGAAACGACTCGCCGAATCGTGCAAGACAACTATGGTCATCTCGAAGGAAACCGACTGCTGACCGCGACCGTCGAAGAAAACGTGTTGGTGCAACTAGAGAATTTGCGAACACTCCCGGCTGTAGCCTCACGGTTGGTGCGTGGCGATCTGCATTTGCATGGCTGGGTCTACAAGATCGAAACGGGTGAGGTCTTTGCGTACGATTTCACCAATGGGCAATTCGTCCCTGTGGCTCAATACCATCCAAGCGATGTCGCAGTGCAACGTCGCACTAGTGTAACGATTTAATACTCACGGCAACTTGTCGAAGGAGCAGAGTGGCATGGTCTTTCAAGACCGACGAGTTGATCAAGCTATTAGGACCGACAAATGATCCGCACATGCTCGAAAACTGTATACATACTTGATGAATTTCCATTTTCTCCTATCCCATTCGATCATTGGTGGAGCTTTCAAGCATCCTCTCATGCTGCTCGTCTACGATCTTGATGCGATAGACCTTTGGTTCTGGAATCTCTTCGTCACGAAGGTTGGTTGCTGCCATGAGGAAATTGGAAGCGTTTTCGCAAACGTAATTTCGAAGCAATTCAAGGCTGCTGCAAAGATAGTTATTGCAGGTGGCTGACCTTTGCTCGCGCGTCAAACTACAGCCGTTGAGGCCATGAAAGATGCAAGAGTACTCAAAGGATTCTACCGGGATTCTAGCCATGTATTCCGCCACAATATTATCGGGCGTCGCGTCTGGTCTTTCTCGAAAAATCTCACGGAACTTGTCGACTCTTAGAAAAGCATGATCGCCACCCAATTTGCAGCATCGCCCACCACAAGTTGCGCACGCGGAACCGTTCAGTCTCGCAAACCGCTGTTCAAGCTGTTCGTCGAACTCAGGCGCAAGAAACGGCGGGTCCACATCCGACAACTCAGCATCGGACTGGTCAGGATTGGGTTCAGGCTGAGGCGAAGATTGCTCTTTTGAAGCAAAGGCTGCGAGAGCAGATTCGAGAAAGCCCGCTTGTACCCTTTGCCTTCTTTCGGGCGTCGATGGCTTAAGGTCATGCGCCAAGTAGGGAAGCACGATCGTTTTTCGCAAGGTGTCTTTGCTAAGCTCGGGAAGCAGAACCATTGCTCGTTTTTGGGCAAGCTCTTCGAGTTCGCTTAGCCGGGTAGCAAAAGCGATTGCTCGAATTTTTTGAGTTTCAGCCATCTTGTTGCTTGAATCCAATCGCTGGCAAAATGGACTCTGGCACGTTGCTTGCGTACCGCTCGCGATGTGATTGGAGAGGTAGATTCCACAGATTCGACAAAAGGCTGCGTGCGGGTTTCGGATCGCAGTCGCCTTGGTTTGACATTCGGTCCTGGCGCAAATGGATCGAAACCCAGGAGCTGTTTTGTAGTTCCCAATGGGTCGTCCACACGCCGCGCAACAAGGGCATTTGCATTTCAGATGATGTCGAAATCTAGACTCACAATTGGGGGAATCACACAGTTGCGAATGCGAGTTCCCTCTATCCAACGAAAGCGGGGTTTCACAAATTACGCAAGTTCTAGGATTGGCCATTTCAATACTCGTTTCGCAAATGCAAATACTGGGACGAGCAATAGTACAGCGGCTTATTAGACCACAGAGACACGAGGAACGCAGAGTAACCCTTGATCAATGATCGAGAATTTCTGTGTCCTTTGTGTCGCTGCGGTTAAAACTGCGCGGCCTGGGAGAAAGTGTTCCGGTCCTAAGGTACGTTACCGACACTGGAAGTTCACCGCAGAGTTACTTCCGCGAGGTCCATTCGGACAATCTTCCGAAGTTCCAGAACGAGCTCCCGCCGATAAAACGCCTAAATCGACAAGAGTGGTTGCGAATTGCCTGAATTCTATGTTACCAGCGCGACTGCACCCCCTCGTTATCTTTGGTGGCTACTCATTCCAGTTGAAGGGACAGTTGCCGTCCCTTTGCAGTTTGGATATGCCGTACATCCCCAAAACTGCGAGCCGGAGTTTGGTCCGTGCTTGGCCGTCCGCAATGACATCGACTCACCACACTGAGGGCACTTTGGGATGGGATCTGCGTGATCTGGACGAACAGATCGGCCAGTGTGATCTGTTCGAGCTGTGTGATCTGTTCGAGCTGTGTGGTCTGTCCGAGTTGTGTCATCTGTCCGAGTTGTGTCATCGCGATCTGTTTGAGCGGTTGGATAGTACTGACTTGTCACTCGATTGGCCTGTTCTCCATTGCCACCCTCGTTCAAAAACTGGGACTCCATCGCAGCCAACTGCTTGTCCAACAGGTAGCTGGCCTGATGGATCAGACAAATCATCGCGTTCGCACGCACTCCAGGATCCGCATGCTCAAGCCATTTGGAATACAACGACGAGCGCTGCTGGTCCGAAAGATCTGTCAAATACTTTGGATTCGACTGTTCCAATTGATTCTTTCGAAATTGGGATGCAACGCTTCGGATCTCAGTCGCGTCGTGACAATCCGGGGTCCATTGCGGCAGTCGACGATGGCGCAAAAAATCCTCAAAGTCCAACAGCAACTCCTCCATGCGCCTGCGAGCAACATGGATTAAGTTCATTCCCGACTGTGATGAAGTCGCTCCAGCTCGGTTCCCCTCGGCAATGTTCTGCCTACCAGAACGAGCCACCTGAACCATTTGATCCACCGTGCGAGACCGAGCATCCAAATACTTCTCGCAAAACTCACAAGTCGCATCATAGATCAGCGTCGCAGCCTGAAATGCAGCCTGTCGACGGTAACCACCATTATTTCGAAACTTCACCATTTTGATTCTCCTCGTTCGACCCTTGTTGCTATGTATCGCGTTCTTTCGCACCCTGACTCCGATCGGAATCAACAGGATTCGTTTCGTATTCGTTTCGAGGCTCTGCTGCCATCCATAGCCCCTCCGCAGTCGCTTCATAGCGTATGTGATTCTGGCGACCAGCAACCCCAATCGACCATCGATCTCCAAAACTCGATTCCATCGCTTGCACGGCCAATCGAACCGTCTCAATCCATGCCGAATAGTCCGGATCGCAATCGTCCAGTTCGCAATCGTCGACACCCTCTGACGCTGGAAGCCGGTTCAGGTGCGATTGGATCGCCGATTGGAGCGCCATAATATCCGCAGGCTCAAGCAGCCCCAAACATCGATCGAACGATATTTCCGATCGCTGAATCCAAATACCCAATCGACACCGAAAGCAGTGTACGTCCGGCAGGTATGGACTCGAAACCAATACATCTGCATTGGAAACAACCGAGCTACCAACCGAGTTACCCATCGGGTTGCCAACCGAGTTACCCATCGGTGAGCCAAACAAAAATGAGTCTCCCGGTACGCAATACCACCATTCGCGTTCCTCTGATTTTGACTTCTCCTCCGATTTTGAATACTGCTCCCATTTCGAAAACTGCTCCCATTTTGAAAACTGCTCCCATTTTGAAAACAGTGCACACCAAATGATTGGAATTGGTCTCGGCATCTTCATCGCAAATAAATCGCCGGCTCGTAGTCCCTCCGCGATTCTCGATTCATGACGGTATTGGTCCCGTTGAACCTCGCGAATGACCTGCGCCTCCGCGACCCAACCCTGTATGCGTTCTCGTTCAAGTCTCATAAAAACTCACTGTCTCATTCCTCTGTCTCATTCCTCTGTTCCATTCCTCTGTTCCAATCCTCTGTTCCATTCCTCTGTTCCAATCCTCTGTTCCAATCCTCTGTTCCAATCCTCTGTTCCAATCCTCTGTTCCAATCCTCTGTTCCAATCCTCATTACGAAATCCGTGCCAAGATGCGCCGCAGCAATTTCATGTAGTCACTCATGGTCTGTTTTGCGATTCCCAAGTCACCGGCCACCTGCGATTGCGAGATCACATGCTCCGGACTTGCATGCCGACATTTCTCCGCAAACGAATCCAAAATCCGACATAACGTCTCCTGAACTTGCCCCTTTTTTGGGCCACTGCCGGTGCCACTGCTGGTGCCACTGCTGGTGCCACTGCATGGGCATTCTCGCAATATCGCCGCTTTCGCCTCGACGAGGAATTCGTCAAGCTTGGCTTGTCTCGATTCATAACTGTGCTCGTCGAGAAACGTCCGGATCAATTTGGGAAATTCTTGTTCGGAATCGGAATCCATGCTGCCCAACCATTCGGCAGGAGTGGCAGCCAGCTCGTAAGCCATCGATTCGACCGCGTCTTTCAGCTGTTCCACCACAAACGGCTGCACGCCGTCCCGTATCAATTCGAGAACTCCCAACGCCGTTTTCTCAACGGCACTTCGGCTCGGTTTGCATACCACTCTCAGTGCATCCGGCCACACGGTAGACTCGGAGATGGACCGCACAAGCCGAGAACGCTCAATGACTTTGCTTGTAGATCCAGGAGAACCCAACACACTGCTGACGCGGATTGTCTGTTCCGTCGATGACAACACACACACCTCATTCCCCGATCGGCGTATCAATGCGGTGGCGGCCCCAAGAACGTTCTTGTACACTCCGGCACTCTTAGGAAATGCTCTCGTGTGCAAATCGTGCACATAATGATGCAGACTATGCTGTATCAATGCATCGATCGAATTGCCTGCCTGCGCCTGGATCAGCAGCGCAGCCAGCTTTCTACCCGCATTCTTCCCAACCCCGAAAAAAATATCGACGTAACAATCGTTCAGAAGATCCTGAAACGGAGCCATTTCACGAAGACTTGTGCCTGACAAACCAAAGACACTCGGATTGCAACGCAGCAACCTACGTCGCCTGAGTTCCAATCGCAATCTCGAAGCCAATTTGCCCAAGACTTCGTCGGGCACTTGGTCGTCTCCTGCCCCCAATTGCAATACATGATTCGTGAATAAATTCTCATACATGGATTGGATGCGAGGCTCCTTAACCGCTCGAGCATTCGACTGCCATTTCCACCGATCAATGTTCATGCACCAAAGATGCAATACCTACACCAATTCGTACGGCAACTTTCCTATTGTATCGAACTGCAGACTTGCGATCGCTGCAGGTTCAGAGTGGCGTTGTTACGGAACTCGCTGATATCGCGATTTCGCCTCAAATCTGCGGTCAAACGGCGCGCAATTCCCGATACTCAAAAACGGTGGAACCCAACGTCGAACATTGGCGAGGGATGCGCTAGCGTACGCTTTATTTCCGACAACATAGACGCTGGGAACCAAAATGGACGAGCTCCGACTGGCAACCAAAGCTCAAATACCAACCTGCCCTCCCCATTTGGAGCTTGGCGTAGACTCGGAACTTATAACGCTGGCGATCTCACTCCCAACGAATGAGTCCACATCCAATCGAGTCGAATCAAGTCGAATTAAGTCGAGTTAAGTCGAGTTAAGTCGAGTTAAGGAGTGTAGGAGCGCGAGATCGAGGTCGAGTACGAGATTGAGTACGAGTACAAGTACGAGTAGGAGTACGAGTAGGATAGATAATGACTACCAGTGCCACGTGGCGCTGCGGACGTGTATCGGCACAAAATTGTCGCGGAACGAGCGCCGGCTGAAGATTTCCTCGACCAACGAAATCGTCGTCACCACTCGCTGGTAGCATTGATAGAACGGCATGATCGGGATAATGAAGATCGAGCTCCAGTCTTTCCGGCGATGATTTGAGAAATCCATGATCAACAAATACTGCGTGATATCACCGAACAAGTATAGGAAGTAATAGAGGAGAGTTGCATTCGCAAGCTGGCTCGGACTGTGTGCACAGATCAGCCAGCCAACATAAACCCAACACCACAGCGGCAAGATGAGGTTAAAGAACCATCGCTCGGAGAACAGGATCATGTTGCTCCAAGTGCAGTGTTTGTTGAATGGGTTGGCCATGTCGATGTGTTTGCGGGATCCGAATGTAATAACGGCCCATTCCCACCTGCGTCGTTGTCGGGTCAATACGCGCCATGATTCGGGGACGTCCGTAAAGCAATCGGCAAATTCGACGAATTCGATTTTGTACTTTCGCTTGCGAATCCTCAAGACCATATCTTCGTCCTCGCCCGGACCCACATCCCATCCTCCCATGTCTTTGATTAGCGAAGTTCTAAAAGCGCCAAAGGCACCGGAAACAATTCCCAATAAGCCGAGTCGCGAGGTGACGATGCGACCAAGGAAAACCGATCGAAGATACTCAAACGCCTGCATCCGAGTCAGTAGGTTGGTGTCGCAGTTGCGTACTCTTACATTTCCAGAAACGGCACCTACCCTTGGGTCCTGCATAGGCTGGACGATATCCCATATCGCGGTGGGGGCTAGTTCCGAGTCCGCATCCAAAATGATCGTTATTTCGCCGTTCGCGTACGCGAGACCGGCGTTCATGGCAGACGACTTGCCGCCTCTTCGTTTTGATATTACGACAACCTCCGGGTGCTCACTCGCAAAACTGCGACTTTCGGAAGCCATGTTGTCGGACGAACCATCGTCTACCACGATGACTTGCATTTTTGGATAGGTTCCCCATACCCGCTCAAGTGTCCGTCGGATAGTGTCCCCTTCGTTGAGGCCAGCAATGACAATCGACACCGATGGGCAATACCGAGATCGTGTGACGGTCGACTTGGGGACTCTTCGTAGCGACCAACAGCGACTCGCAAAATCAACGAACCAAACGCACAACGCAGTGAGCCAGTATCGCAATCCATCAAAAAGCGCCAGTGGCAAAATCAGCCACAGTAGCTCATCGCGCGGAATCGACGAGAGCCAGTATGTCCATTCGGTCCACAAAGTAACCATAGACGTCGACCTCCTTTCCCATTTCCAATGGAAAACGAAGCTGGCAATTCAAACAGCAACCTACCTGGACGGTCACATCCCCTTCGTAGTCACATTTTTTGCAAGCGAATTGAGATCGAATCAACTCAAAATCCGCTTCTGCTACCAAATTTTCTCGCAAACATTTCGGGCAGTGAACATCACCATTTTTCTCGAATTTGTCTGCATGATCGACGTGAGCGCACGCAAAGTGATGAATCAGATCTTTGTATTGAAGGTCGAAATCGCCGCATTGGCTGCAACCGGTTCCAACACTGCATACCCCGTCGCATTCCGGACATATTTTTGCACGCCGCACCAAGTGCCTTTGTAAAACACCTAAGTCTGTCCAAGCATCCAGCACCGTACTCGGAAGCCGCGTTTCAAGGCGATTGGATTCCGGGTCGATTGAGGGCCAAAGATTGTGGTCATTCAACATGTCGTCCGCATCGCTTTGGAAAATCAATCCCACGTGAAGCTCGTTCGATCGGTAGGCTACCCGTCGTAAGTATGCGTTGACATACCCCATTTTCCCGTCGGTTTGTTCGATCCCAATGATCCAGTTTCGACTCGGCAATTGCTCGCGATCGGGCATGCACACTCCTAAACCGCCGAGGCTAACATCGCTGGTGGTTGCCTGGCACCGACCAGCAAGATCGGGAGATCCATTGGCCAGAATCGGAATTGCGATAACCGGGTGTTGAGCAAAGAAACGGACGTGGCGGCGTCGATTGGGGGCCGTGCGCACCGATGCGCGACGGTCATTGACGGTTGGCCCGACTTGCTGCACCGAGAGCGATTGAAGCAATGCTCTACGGCGGCGCACCACTGCCTTCCTCAGCGCTATGCATAACAAGTTTGTTGAATTTCGGTCGGCGGTGATGCAATCGGCATAGCCCCGTTC
>JBEBHM010001066.1:0-2419 GCA_040080875.1 Pirellula sp. | reverse complement strand
TATTTCTTCTTTCACGCTACGGCTTTTCCAGCCGGATGCGATTAATTCCGCTAGAGTTCTTGAATTTGGACGATTTTTTTCGGACATAAAAACGGCAATGGCTGCAATGAAGATGGAATCGGTGGCACAAGTTGGCACAAAGCGCCAGCTTTTGTTATAGCAAGTCGGCGATGTATCACCATGTCTGGCACTTGGAAGGAATTGGCAGATCGGCGATAATGAGCGACCGAGGAGAGTTTAAAAAAGTAGATCGGCAACTCGTGATTTTCCGGTGCATGGAGCAAATCGATGGCAACAGTCCATTCTCATATTCTCGAGAATCTTAATCCTGCCCAACTTGCTGCCGTGACACATGTCGATGGGCCATTGCTGACGCTGGCCGGACCTGGCAGCGGGAAGACTCGTGTCGTGACGCACCGAATTGCTTACCTGCTGGAGCAAGGCATATCGCCATATTCCATTCTGGCGTTGACGTTTACGAACAAAGCCGCCCAAGAGATGAAAAAGCGTGTGGCGCAGTTGAGCCAAGATGCGCCTGTTTGGATGGGAACGTTTCACGGATACTGCGCACGGTTTCTGCGCCGCTATGGTCGCATGGTCGGAATTTCCGAGAACTTTTCGATCTTCGACATGGACGATTCCAAGAAAGCGCTTCAACAAGCCATTGAACTTGCCGAAGTCTCGATGACGCATCTGAATTTCAATAACATTGTTAAGGGGATTAGCGATCTCAAGAATCGCGTGATCACGCCTGAGATGATGGAGGGGGAGCCTCGTTCGTCAGCAGACAAAATCTTGAGTAAAATCTACCCCGCGTATCAAAAATTCTTGCTCCAAAACAATGCGGTCGACTTCGACGACCTGTTGATGCACACGGCCAATATTTTACGATCGAGCCCGGACCTGCGCAGCGAACTGGACTCAAAGCACCGATACATTTTGGTCGACGAGTATCAGGATACGAACCTCTCGCAGTATTTGATCGTCCGGTCACTTTCGGTCATGTATCCGAACCTGAATGTGACGGGCGATCCCGATCAGTCGATTTATGGATGGCGGGGCGCGGACATTTCCAACATTTTGAATTTCGAGCGAGATTATCCGAACGTGGTCACGATCCGACTCGAACAAAACTACCGAAGCACGCCGCAGGTCCTGTCGATTGCCGATGCGTTGATTGCCTGCAACTCACGGCGCAAAGCCAAACGGCTTGTTCCGACGAGAGAAGGAGGCGTTCCAGTGCGATTAGCTACGTATGCGACGGCTCGCGAAGAAGCGGATAATATCGCGGATCAAATTGCGTTGGCAGTTTTGGAGGGTGCAAAACCAAAAGAATTCGCAATCCTTTATCGCACGAATGCGCATTCGCGGTTATTGGAGGCCGCGTTGCTCCGCCGCAAGTTGAACTATCAACTCATCGGTGGTTTTCGCTTTTATCATCGCGAAGAGATCAAAGACCTTCTTGCGTATCTTCGATTGGTGCACAATCCCACGGACGACATCTCTTTCGCACGGGTTGTCAACGTCCCAACGCGCGGACTAGGAGACAAGTCGCTTGGCAAGGTCACGGAACTGGCTCGATCTCGAGACATCCCAATGCTGGTAGCCTTGCGAGCGGCGATCGAACACAAGCTGCTCAGCAACAAAGCCAGCAATGGTGCGAGGCAGTTTTTGGCTCTCTACGACCAACTCGTGCATTTGTCCGCAGGTCCGTTGGCCGGATTGATCCAACACTTAGTCAGGGAAACGGATTACGTCGCATACCTTTCGGCAAAGAAAACCGAAACGCCCGACGAGAGCATTCAAGGGAACATCAACGAATTGATCGCCGATGCGGCCGAAGTGGACCGACAGGATACGGACGGCAACGCCCTCGAACGATTCCTGGAGCAGGTGACTCTGCTAAGTGATGCGGATGGCATTTCCGATGCCGATAGCAAAGTCACGCTGATGACGCTTCACTCGGCCAAGGGGCTTGAGTTTGAACATGTCTTTATCATTGCCGTCGAGCAGGAAATATTGCCCCACATTCGATCTATGTACGATCCTGCTCAGATGGAAGAGGAACGCAGGCTATTTTTCGTTGGGATTACGCGTGCGAAGGATCGGTTGCAATTGAGTACGGCTCGATCGCGTGGATTCAACAATTCCTCGATGAGTTGTCCCAGCTCTTTTTTGATGGAGTTGCCACGGGCTGAAATGGAAATGGTCGATTCGACGAACCAATTCGACTCCGGTGATTTCTCTGATGGTGACGATTTCTATCAAGAAGACTGGGAGGATCGCAGCTTCCTACACCGTCGCCCGAAACGGCTTCCGACCAAAGTAGCGATTCCCAAAGTAGCGATTCCCAAAGAAGATTGGGAGCAATCGCAAGAGATTCCAAGCGAAGCGTTCGATTCGCTGATCAACAACGAAA
>JBEBHM010001065.1:0-2423 GCA_040080875.1 Pirellula sp. | reverse complement strand
AAACTGATGGATCATCTTTTGAACACCCATTTTTCCGATCTCCCTTTGATTGTTGTTGGTCTCGTTTAGTTCCATTGCAATCTCTATGAACTGCGATCCTGCCGATTGGTTGACTTTGGTTATGCGGTCAAAGAAGATGCAAGTCATGTGCCGAACTGGACAAATTATTTTTCTCCGCGTCGCGCATCTGGAAAACACTTGCATTCAGGAAAATTTTGTTCCAGAAAGGTTCGGCAATATAGTTGAATAGGCAGACTGTGGTGGTGAACTTGTCACTGGTAGAATCCTTTTTGGATACGTCGAATGTCTCATTTTGCGAATTGAGAAAATGGATTCGTTGTTTGTTGATCACAACCTGACACTCCTGCCCGTGGTTCACGGAAGCGCTTCATACGCGGTGGCTGTGCGGAGGTATTTGCTTGAAAATGCTTTTGATTGCATTGCAGTTCCATTGCCTCCCACATTTCGGGATGCGGTTTTGGCCGGTGTCGGCGAGCTGCCCACGGCAAGCGCCGTTGTTCAAAGACAGTCCAACTTAGACAAGCCAAAGACTCAAACGCCGCAACAAAAGCGTCTATACAGCCTACCTGTTGCCAGCTTTGTACCGATCGATCCTTGCCAGCCTGTAATTGCTGCGATTCGATTCGCAATGGCAGAACGAGTCCCGATCGTGTTCATCGGACACGAGGGGAGCATACGCGAACCCGAGGCCTCCGTCGTGCCCGATCCATTCGCTCTTAGAACCACGACCATTGAGCGATACTGCGCAGCCACGCTCCCCGCGATCTCGCCGCCCCACTCGCTCGAACGCAGACATGGAATCCGGTTTGTTGCCCGTCAATCGGTTGAGTTGCGAACCAAGTACAAAAGGTCGCTGCTATTGTGCGACCTAAGGGATTGGCCTTGGCTGCGTGAAGAAATTCGATTGCTGAAGGATGATGAGGTTAACCGAGGTACTGCACTCGATGCCAACCAGGAAGATCTTGATCTGGCCAGCAACTATGCAGTCGACTCAAGAACCCTGCTTTTCCTGTTCGGCGAACTACCGTTTATTACCGGGCTCTACGAACGCGCAAGGCAAACGCTGGACGACGACAGCCGTCTCGTGGTGGATGGGATCAAGGAATTGTTGGTCTCAACCCGCCAAAGTTACGTCGCGGATCTTGGGAATCGCGCGAGAAAAATAACGCCCATGCTATTGTCGCAATGTCTCAAGTTCATTCGAAATCAAACGCTGCTCGATCGCCAGTTTTCACCCAGCTTTTACACGATTGCTCGTTCTTCTCAACAGGTTTTGGGTGATCAATACACCATCCATTTGGTTGAAGCTGCTCAGAATTATCCTTTTGAGGAACCGCTTCCCTGGCCAACCATAAGGATTGGGATCGAACAAGGGTACTTGCCAGTGGAGGGCCATATGCGATTGATCAATCGCCTGGCTGGTCCCTCCATGGCTTGGCAGTCTTTGGAGCTGAATCGGCCTCCAATCAAAGCCGACAAAAAGAAATGGAGTATGCGTTGGAATCCCTATCAGCAGTGTTCGTGGCCTGATGAAGACACTCGGATTGAGAGTTTTCGCAATCGTGTCGTAGAACGAGCTCAAGGGCTGATTGGGGCGGATCTAGCAAGGAGCGAAAAATTCACGACGAGCCTCAAGGATGGCTTGGATTTGCGAGAGACACTGCGACATTGGTATGATGGTTCGCTCTATGTCAAAGTGAACCCACCCAACATCGGCACGCTCGATGCCGCAGTGATGTTATTTGACAACGAGCCGGACCCACAGGAATACTCGTGGCGAGCCACCTGGTTTGCGGAACACGACGAGGAGTCCACATTGGCGTTCTATGCAACTCCCTATCAGAAGGAGATGCTTGGTCCTGGTGTGGCTGTATCGACCTATGGAGGCGCCATGTTTTTGTTTCCTCCCAAGTCGATCGCGGATATCTGGGAGGACGAACGATTGGACTTTGCGGATACGATGGAGCAGCGACTCGTGGCTGCCGCCTGTTTGCATTCTGAAGCGCGACATGTCGCATGCCTAAGTTGGACATCACCAGGCTTGGCTCTGAAAAAAATCGCGAAGCTGTTCAAGCGATCGCTCGTGCACGTGCCGTTGAATCATTTTTCCGACTCGACCGTGCAGCAATTGCGGACGTTTCATGTGCTCAACGGCAAACAGGTTCGCACGTACGCCGCTCATTTTATTCGCAAAGCCTAATGTGGACGCGTCGCTCCGCGACGCGTGTTCCCGACGCATGCCCTGTCACGGAGCGACAGGGCCGCACACAGGAACAAGTCGGAACAGAACAAGTCGGAACAGGCACAGCATTCCAATTTGCATCTGCCCAAACACCAACTCCACCGAAACCATGAATCAAAGGCGAACAATAGGCTAGACAGCAGAATGGGAAGCCTAGCGA
>JBEBHM010001064.1:0-2425 GCA_040080875.1 Pirellula sp. | reverse complement strand
CACCATACCGGATGCGATGCAGGCCCTTGGGCACGATGTGCTGAACGTACCGTGCTACGAAATCTCCTCCTCGAATCCGTTCTTCTTTGATCTTCTTGCGATCGAGTCGACCACAGTTGGAGCAATGACGATCGCCGCACTTGTTGTAGAGAATGCGATTGGAGCCGCAAGCATCGCATTGGTAGTGATTGGATCCATAGGCTTCCGAGCGACAAGCGAGCATTTTGCCCATGGATTTGCGAACGAACGATGACAACGAAGAATCCCATTCGGTTGTCCGGCCTCTTGGAGAATGGCTTCGGCTCGCTCTAGCCCTTCTTCCTGAACTAGCTTCGGCCAGAATTTTGAAGCTTTCATTGTGCCGACGAAATCGACTCGGAGCTTTTCGACGAATTCCGGATCGACCATATCCATGTGCATCGCTTCAGGAGCCAATCCGAACTCGGCCATGGCGTTGCGATGATAAGCATAATACTCCTCATCAGAATTGAAATCTTTGCGGGTTGGGTACGGTCCCGAACTAACTACCTCGTCGTCAGGTTGGAACTCATCGAACAACAGATCGGCAACTTCTTTCGTGGTGTAGGTTCGCGCAGGCTCATCGGGGTGATCGTGATCGACGTAAACGTGGAGTGGTTCTTGGAGCGTTACACCGGGATTCAAAGGACGTGGATGGTTCGGATCGACTTTTCGCATTGGCTTGCTGCAACATTCGCATATTGGATCGCCGTCCGCATTGAACTGTTGGGTTTTGGCTTTGCTATTCGCGTGGACATGCTCTTCATGGAAGGGGGAACTGGCAGCAATCGGCTTCGCAGCTTGCATCTTCTTCAATCGATCGGGATGCCGAGTTGTAAACTTATGACCTTTTTTGAACTTGCCCATGACAATTGAGACTCCTTGGTTGCATCCGGCGACTAATTGAGAACGGGCATTGTAACACGGGCTCTTCGTAAAAGCGGGCGAACGGATGGCTTCTAGCGAATCGCTGTGTCCCTTCGCCCGCTGGCCGCATCGCTCCCCGACCGAAGCTGCATCCTATGCGAAACCATGCATGCTTCCATCACCAAAGCCCAATAACGACCCAACAGGACAATGTTTTTTCGCCCAGTGGTCGTAGCGGGAGGGCCTGAAGGTGGGAATCGTGTCGCTCGCCCTTAGGCGACACGATTCCCACCGTAGGGACCGGACGCGGCACCGGCGAAGTGTGAATGCCAAAGCTTGAAGTTCGAAGTGCCAGTGGCATAAGCGTCCAACTCGTGGTCCGAAGCACTGAATGTTGCTTGCTCAGCGCGGTGTCATAGGCATACGCCTTATCGCTTACCTCTTACCGCTTACACCTGCTTGCCACTATGATCCGAGCGATTCAAAACTATTTTGATTTCATTCTTGCCGGATGGCTTGTGCAGAGAACGGAGCTGCGGCATTCCTTTAGACATGGCTAACACGCACACCTTGGCGGAAATCAAATCGGTCGCTTGCATGCAAATGCTTCCAGCACGAAGTCTAAAGGAAAGCGCGGCGGTTTGGGCCAGCTCTGTTTCTATCCAGTTGTCAGGCTTCAGGTGTCAGCCGTCAGGCAACTGGTGTCGCACTTCGAACTTCCCAATTCAAACTTCCCACTTCCCATGCTCCAAAAAGCCCCCAATCTCCACGAATCGTTTCCCCTCTTAAAAGCGTTCGAATCCAATCCGTTTCAAGCCACCGTGGACTACTACGCGGCTTGCTTGTCGGACAAGGCTATCGCGTTCATCGAATCAAAGTTGCATCTGTCGAGAGTGGAAGCCGCCACAGCCAGGATCGGAATCAGCGATCGGTCGCTCGGCAATCAGCTTCCAGGAAACGGCGTTCGTGCCGGTAAGCTCATCCGATCCCGACTCGAGACGCTAGAGCTATACAAGGCGAACGGGCGCGAAGCACTGCGCGGCTATGTCACGATTCCGTTGTTCGACGCCAGCGGAACCATGACCGGCATCGAGGGCCTGCGTTTGGACTCCAAGGCCCAGATTCCAGAACGCATTGTCATCGGAAATGGAGCTAGGCTTCAGGAGTCAGGCCTCAGACTTCAGGAAGAGTCGCGCGGTCAAACACAGAACGTCGAAAAACCACCGGCCGATTCGAGCACGAATACCCTTGCACTGAGCGCGAACAAGAGCGAATGCCTGCACGCGAGTGGAACATCGAACGACGACGCACAACCGACGATGACTGCAGAGCAAGGCACCGCTTCCAACCATGAACCAAGAACGAAGCACCAAGAACCGACAACCAGCATTCTTCCTCTCGCCTCCAGCCTCCCGTCTCCAGGCTGTTCTATCACTTCCGATTCCATTACCATCGCTCGCGGTGATCGCACTTACGTTATCCGTGGGCTCGAACGCAACATGTCGTCGCTTTCGCTCAAAGTCAGCCTTGCAGTTTCGCG
>JBEBHM010000328.1:0-9236 GCA_040080875.1 Pirellula sp. | reverse complement strand
GGTCAGCGATTTTGGATTCTTGCGAGCGACCAACGTTTGGAATGGAGCAGGCAAGTGTCCAGCCAAGAATTAATACGCAGCACGGGTTTGCGAGGACGTTTCGATGGTGGCTTGGGAGCATTTCGGCGCAGATCCTTTTGATGACTTTGTCTCGATCCCCTGTCTATGGTACAGCATTTTCAATTTGGAATTCGCAGGGCGTTCCTGGCCAAGGGTGATTCGGGGCGAGGAGATTTCCTCAAATTCTTGGGGGCATTTCTTCAAATCCCTAGACCGAGCTACCCCATCGGCACATAATTCAAAGTCCTGGGCAAGCCGTTCCGGTTGTAGCAGTTGTACGAGT
This sequence comes from Pirellula sp., assembly GCA_040080875.1. Classification (GTDB taxonomy): domain Bacteria; phylum Planctomycetota; class Planctomycetia; order Pirellulales; family Pirellulaceae; genus JBKCUI01. The sequence goes on along the minus strand of JBEBHM010000328.1, from coordinate 8,893 downwards.
GTTATAGTTCTAGCGAAGTGCTCAAGCGGCAATTTCCCACCAACTTCTTGACGTGTTCCTTCGCGAAGATGAAGTTGAAGTAGGCTTCCCCAGCCACCATCCCTCCAACCTCCAATTGGCCCTCCAACGTCCGATTGGTTCGAGGCAGACAAATTGACTGACCGTAATCGGGAAATCCATTTGTTTGACGAGTTGTTACGTTTTACATCCTGTTTGGCATTTCCACTGGAAGAATCGAATGAAGTTTGACCAACGATCGGTAACGCTTACTCTCGGGTTGATGGCAGCCCTGAGTTTTAGCGTTATTCCATGCACGGTGGGCCGCTCGCAACAAGAGACGAGTGCTACACCTACACCGCCTGACTACCCTCCCTTTGAAAAGGTCATTGAGGGTTACACCAAAGTGGAATCAAAGCTTCCTGACAAGGGAGTTCCTCTTTGCAACGTGTGGACTCGGGAAAAGGATGGCCAGATGCTCCTTGAGCTCCCTCGAGATTTCGCGAGCAAGAAGTATTTCATTGCCATGACCGTCAGCAGTGGCGATCAATTTGCCGGTCTTCAAGCGGGCGACAACTACGTTTATTGGCGTCAATACAACAAACGACTTGCGCTCATCGAGCCGAACGTTCGGATTCGATCGAATGGAGAGCCCGAGTCCAAGTCCTCAGTCAAGCGACTCTTTACAGACAAAGTATTGCTCGACATTCCGATCTTGACCATGGTTCCTCGCGGTGGGCCATTGGTCGACGCCGATGCGCTCTTTCTCGGTAACGCATCCAAGTTCTTTGGACCGTCGGTACGCATTCAAGATCCTCAACTGATCAAGATCATTAAGGCCAAAGCATTTGCGAAGAATGTCGAACTCGCGTTCGAGATCGTCGGAGCGGGTGGAAAGTTGCAAACGCTACACTATTCGTATAGCGAAGTTCCCGAAGAGAGCAGCGGCTACAAGCCTCGCAAAGCGGACCAAAGAGTCGGATACTTCGTCACCAACTTCACCGATCTTGGAAGCTACGCTGATGACAAGAAAAATGTCCGATACATTACTCGTTGGAGGCTAGAAAAAAGAGATCCTAGCCTCAAGTTGAGCCCACCCGTTACTCCTATTCGATTTTATATCGAGCACACGACGCCCGTCCGATATCGTCGCTTTGTAAAGCAGGGACTCGAGTATTGGAACAAGGCCTTCGAAGCCATCGGATTTTCCGATGCCGTGCAAGTCTATTACCAGGACGCGAAAACAGGCGATTTTATGGACTTGGATCCAGAAGACGTTCAGTACAACTTCGTTCGATGGTTGAACAATGATGTCGGTACAGCGATCGGACCAAGCCGAGTGCATCCGATCACGGGTGAGATCCTCGATGCCGATATCGTTTTGACCGACGGCTGGATTCGCCATTTCAATTTCCAATTCCACGATATGATGCCGGATCTCGCGATGGAGGGCATGAGCCCAGAAACCGTCGCTTGGCTGGGATCGCACCCCAATTGGGATCCACGCCTCCGCCTAGCTCCCAATGCGAACCGTGAATACCTAAAGGGATTCTTCGCAAACCAATCCAAAATGCCCTTTGCTGGCCACGCACTGACCCGAGTGGACTCAACGCTCATCGGTGATCAGCCCTTCGATGGATTGGTTGGCAAGAACAGCCAAGTTAACGGATACTGCAACGCAGCGGTCGGCAAGCAAATGGATATGGGAATGGCTCGATTGGCGCTGACCATGTTCGACGAAGATGGAAATCTCGAACTTTTCAATGAAGCAAACGCCGATGAGCCGAAAAAGGATGACCCGAAAAAGGATGATCCTAAGGCTGACGCCAAAAAACCAGACGAGAAAAAACCGGAGCCCAAGAAGTCGAAAGAGGACTTGCTCGACGGAATGCCTGAGTCCTTTATCGGACCTCTGTTGGCCGAACTCGTAGCGCACGAAGCCGGTCACACATTGGGTTTGCGTCACAACTTTAAGGCGTCCAGTGTCTACACTCTCAAAGAGATCAATTCACCTGAGCTCAAGGGTAAGAAGCCGTTAGCATCGTCAGTGATGGACTATTTGCCGATCAACATGCCGTTCGAAGTCGAAGGCTCGACCTCGCGTGGCGACTGGACCATGACAGGTATCGGTCCGTACGACTTTTGGGCCATTGAGTATGGTTATTCCACGGATGAATCGAAACTGCCGGACGTTCTCAAACGTGTTGGCGAACCCGATCTGCAATACGGAACCGACGAAGACACGAGCGGTCCGGATCCATTTGCTCGTCGATATGACTATACGAAAGAGCCATTGGATTACGCCGAAAACCAAATGCGACTCGTCAAGCTCTATCGCTCGCGATTGCTGGATAAGTTCGTTAAGGACGGAGACAGTTGGGGCAAGGCGCGACGCGGTTATGAATTGACTCTCGGCGAGCAGATGAAATCTGTAAGCATGATGGCGAATTGGATTGGCGGAGCCTTTGTCAACCGCGATAAAAAGGGAGACCCGGGCAACCGTCAGTCATTGATTCCGGTTGCAGCCGAGCGTCAACGCAAAGCTTTGGATTTCGTTTTCAAGAATGCATTCCGCGACGAAGCCTTTGGCATTACGCCGCAATTGCTTGAGCGACTCACCAACGACAAGTGGGCGGACGAAGGAATGCGGTCGATGGGCGAATCAACATTCCCAATCCACGACCGTGTGCTTGGCTATCAAGCTTCCACACTTACCATGCTCATGAATCCGACGACTCTGCGACGAGTCTTCGACAACGAGCAGTTGGTTCCTCAAGATCAAGATGCGTTGACATTGCCCGAACTGATGGACAAGGTCTTCAACGAAGTTTGGTCCGAGCTAAGCGCAAAAGCCGAAGGCGAAGTTTCCGCTCGCAAACCGCGAGTTAGTTCATGGCGACGCAACCTGCAACGTGAGCACTTGGAGCGATTGATCGACTTGGCAATGCCGACCGATTCCAACGCGGTTACTAAACCCGTGACAGCTTTGGCCCTGATGCAATTGAGAGACTTGAAGAGAAAGATCGATGCAACTTTGGAAGGCCGAAATGCACTTGATCCTTACTCACTGGCACATTTGGGCGAAGCCCAACAACGGATCACCAAAGCAATCGATGCGATCTACGTTTACAATATGCCTGAAAGTTTTGGTGGGGTTACTCGGTTTTTTCAGTTTGGACAGGAGCCTTCGTCCGAACCCAAGATTCAAGTTCCGGGGCAACCTGAGCAGCCATAGCTAGCTTAAAAAACACCATGGCGGACGGCTCATTTCGTTCCCGCCATGAAAAAATCGAACTAGCCGCGTAGAGTCTTTCAAGTTCTTCTCGCGGCTAGTTCGATTTCTGTTATTGAAAATCTAAGGGCTTTGGCAGCCAGTCTAGGAAGATTTCAGAAACACAGGCTGGAAGCCTATGCCACACTTGATGGCTAGCATTGAATCTGATAAGAGATTTCGGATGGGGAAACTTTTGGTTATTTGACGTTTCGCTTGACTGTGCACGTTGTTCCCAAATCTCTCACTGTTCCGTCAATTCCCGCCGATTCATCTTTGCGAACAGCGTAAGTGTTTCCGCAATTGCGGCAAGTCGCTGTACGTTTTTTGGAATTCGTTGCGGACGCAAATATGAACAGCCTCTTTAGAAAACATTTCAAATACTTGATCGCATCAGGCGCGGCACTCGCTTTCACCTGCGATTACTCTCCATCGATAGCACAACAATCGAGCATCCAATTCGTTACTGAAGCGGTCGATCCAAAGGAATCTGAATCGGCAGACCTTCCACCCATCGTCAGCATTCCCGAAAAGCTCCAAGCCGAACTCACATCGGAAAGCACTTCGCTGGATCATGAAGTCGTCCGCGAAAGGCATAAGAGCGGTCGCGTCAAGACCGAACGCGAAGTGGTCCTGAACGAGGATGGAGACTTTGTAAATGACGGCCAGTTCAAGCAATGGAACGAGAAGGGGGAATTGGTCGCCAGCGGCACCTACGCGAAAGGAAAACGCGAAGGCGTGTGGATCCAAATCGTGTGGGCTGGGGACGCCAAATTGCTGCAGAGCCTCCCATACAACAAGTTCAAAGCACCGTTTCACTCTGTCGCGGAATTCAAAGAAGATGAGATGAACGGCTTTTGGATCATCACCGATGCCGACAATCGCGAAGTTAGTCAAATCGAACTAAGCAATGGCATTCGATCCGGTCAAGCGACGTGGAAGTTCCCCGATGGCAAAGCGCTTTACGAGGCGTACTATACCGACGGTGTATTGAACGGTTTGTACATCGAGCGTGACTCTGACGGGAAAGTCGTTCGCCAACAAGACTACTTGGAAGGACGGCGAGTCGACATCAAACGCGATTTCTATCCCGACAAGAAGGTAAAATCGGAAATCCAAATACTGACCAACAAGCCGAGAATCGCAACCAAAGACGATTTCTTAAGCTTGTCGCTTGCCACCTACGCGATTGACGATGGGGCCACTCCCAATGGTCCATTCGTTCAGTTCTTCGCAAATGGAGCGGTCCGTGCACGCGGCAGCTATGTGAACGGTGAATTGGATGGCAAGTACGAGACGTGGCACGAGAACGGTGAGAAAGAATGCGTTGGAGCTTATGCCAATGGGCAACGCGTCGATAGTTGGGTTTGGCGGCATGCCAACGGAATGCGCCGATTGACGGGCGCATTCAAAGATGGAGTGCTCGAGGGGCAACTGGCCGCTTGGAACGAGCAAGGCCGATCGGTAACACCACCCTCGAGCGTGGATTCCGAAGCAATCCCCTCTCGCATGGCCTCCGAGAGTGGTGTTTCACGTCGATGAGCAACGAGTTCAAAGCCCTCCTCGACGCACATCCACAACCGGTGACGTCAGGAAAATTACAAAACATCAGGGGCCTCGTAAACATTGCGAGGCCCCTTGTTATTGACAACCCTATGCGAAAGGCAAACGCGACAAGATTTCGGTCGGTAGGGTGGTGATCATTCGTGTTGGTGCTCTGCAATATTCCCGTCTTCGATGTGTTCAATTTTCTCAAGACGCCGCTTATGACGACCTCCTTCGAATTCCGTAGCAAGCCAAATACGGACCAAATCACCGACAGGTCGATCGCCGATCAAATCGCCTGGCAAGCAAAGCACATTGACGTCGTTATGCCGACGGCACATCTCCGCCATCACTTCATCCGAGCAAGCAGCCGCTCGTACGCCACGAAATTTGTTGGCGGCAATCGCCATTCCAAATCCGGTACCGCAAATGAGTATTCCTCGTTCGGCATTTCCTTCGGCGACTCTTTTTGCGACCGTCACCGCATAGTCAGGATAGTCGACTGGCTGATCGCTCTGCGTTCCGTAGTCTTCAACGTCATGTCCGTCCGCCGTAAGTAGGGTTATCAATTTTCCTTTGATTTGAAACCCTCGGTGGTCGCTACCGACTGCGATTCTCATATGCCTGCTCCGAATAGCGTAGGGAAACTCAATGGTCTGTTTTCCATTGGATAAGCGATCCTAAGTCGAGTCGTTCAATCCAATAGCTTGTGTGTTGATCCAATTGTTGGGCGCATTTTTGATAGACCTCGAGCGGCGCCCCAAACGGATCGCTGATCTCTCCACCATCGGGAGATATCAAATGCACTTTATGCGAAACGGATGGCCACTGCGATACGATCACTTGGCGATGTCTGCTCCCCATGGCTAGAATGAGATCGGCTCGTTCAACCATGTCCGAGTTCAACTGGCTGCTTTGATGGTGCTCGAGCGACGCTCCGTAGCTACGAATGGCAGCCAGTGCTCCATGCGACGCAGGATCACCGCCATACGCCGATACACCTGCGGACAACGCCACGACGGACGCTCCATCGCCAGAATTTAGGCCTGCAAAGCGTTCAAGAATTTTGCGCTGCATCATGGCTTGCGCCATAGGCGAACGGCAAGTGTTCCCCGTGCAAACGAATAGTACCGTCCATTGCGATATCGCGCGAAGCTCGCGCTCGTCGACAATTCCGTGATGCACAATACGTCCTATATTTCCATCGATTTCTACAATCGTAGGTTCTCCAGGCGCTTCCATCACGCCATCATCGATCGCAAGGGTGCATTGATCCAATCGAAGGTCTGCAATCGAAACCGCGAGTTTTCCTTGCACCGTGGTAGCCAAGGCGCAAACCAATGGTCCAGACGAAAGTCTGCAAACCTGATTGAGCACCTCATGTTTCGGCTGCCACACCCGAATGCGATTTCCAGCCACATGCATCGAATCGCAAAATTGACTATCAAGGCACCTCAATACGCTGGATGATAGCGAATCCTTGAGACTCAACATGATCGGGCCGGGCCAAGCTTTTCGCGCTAGACGCCTAGCCGAAGCAGCGATATCCGGAAAATAATCGAGCGTTTCATCAGAGGAACGAACGATCAATGATAAACCAATGCCCGTCGAATCGCGAGGAAGTTGGCTCAGTTGCTGTAAGGCCTCACATCTCAGTCCGCTTGCAACCAACAGGTAGGAACTTGACGATGGGAGTGCGACCGTATGTCCTTCGGCAAGTGCCTGGACTGCCAAATGAACAATATCGCGCGGATCGTCCGATCTCCTCCAGTCTAGAATTTTCGTCATATCGAAGTAGAACAATCCATGAGATGAGTCGTACAATCACTGCATCAGCGCCGCTGATAGTAAGCAGTGCGATCCCGTTCAGGGTATGATATCGCATGCTCTTGCCTAGGTCGATTCCCCGACCAAAGGCAATCAAGGTCGTAGCTAGTTAGCTAGGTCACCCAATGGATTACCGCAACCTCTTACATTCCGCCGCCAACAATCTCCATACCAGCGGGTATCCGAAGGGTTCTGGGCTGGGGAATTCGCGTCGATCATTCTTGCATACCGTGATGGCTCAGGCAGCGTTTTGGGCGGGTGGGTCATCTATCGCTCCCTTGTGTTTTCAGTCTGGTTGCACAGGGAATCCGCATTCGTCGGACCCTTTCCAATCCGACCTCGTGATTGGGCAACGGGGATTTGCCAATGGGCGTTTTCAATGTCCGCGTGCAATCGCCATCGATCCAAACGACCAAATCTATGTTGTGGACAAAACCGGACGAATACAACGCTTTGACAGCGACGGCAAGTACGTGCTGGGATGGCGAACGCCAGCCATCGAGAACGGAAAACCTACTGGTTTGAGTATTGACCGTGACGGTAGCGTTATGGTTTCGGACACGCACTATTATCGATTCCTTTTCTATACACCCGAAGGTGAACCGATCCAAGAACGCACCATCGGCGGAGTCAATGGACCGGACCCAGGGCAGTTTGCGTTTGTTACCGATATCGTTCGAGCTTCATCCGGCGAGTTTTTTTGTGGAGAATACGGCGAGTACGACCGAATCCATCGCTACGCTGCTGACGGACGCTACATCGATAGGATGGGAGAACACGGTGATGGACCGTTACAATTCAGTCGCCCCCAAAGCCTAAACGTTGACCAAAATGGTTTGCTTTGGGTGGCCGATTCCTGCAATCACCGAATTCAAGTAATCGATTGGCGAGAAGCAAAGCCAAGATCTGTCTCGATGATTGGATCGCGAGGCAACGGGCCAGGGCAGTTTCAATTCCCGTATGGACTAGTTCTAGCGAGAGATGGATCTATCATTGTAAGCGAGTTTGGAAACCACCGAGTTCAGCATTTGACCTCTGACGGAACTCCGATTGCAGTCTGGGGTAGTGCAGGAAGCGAACCTGGACAGTTGAACGAACCTTGGGCTTCCGCAATCGATTCCAAGAATAGAATTTACGTCGTGGATTCCAAAAACAACCGAGTACAAAGATTTCGTTGGTAATGCCGACGCGAGGAATATGTTTCAGACTATCTATGTTGGGAAATTGCTTGGCATCAAAGTCTACATTCACTGGACATTTTGGTTGTTGGCGATCTATGTCGTTCTGACCAATTTGAACGAGGGGATTGCGGGCGCCATTTCGGCCGTTGGATTTGTATTTGCCGTGTTCGGTTGCGTTTTTCTGCATGAGATGGGTCATGCGTTGGCTGCCCGCTCGTTTCGAATACCAACGCTCGACATCACGCTGCTTCCGATCGGCGGTGTCGCTAGGATGGGAGAGTTTCCACGCTCGCCCGTCGCCGAGTTGGTGGTCGCGTTGGCCGGCCCACTGGTTAACGTTGTGATTGCGTTTGGCCTTTTGCTAGGGCTCTCCATTCAGGCGAGTTTTTCGCGAATGTCGGAGGAAGGGATTGTCGCCTTGGGGCCGCTTGAACAACTGCTTATCGCCAACGTAGCGCTGGCGGTGTTCAACATGCTGCCGGCCTTTCCAATGGATGGAGGGAGAGTTCTGCGAAGCCTGTTAGCGATGTTGATGCCATACTCCCAAGCGACTCAATATGCTGCCAGAATCGGCCAAGGCATGGCGGTCATCATGTTCGTCGCCTCATTCTTTTTTGGTCTGTCACTGATGCTGATCGCTGTCATGGTTTTCATTGTCTGTACTGGCGAGCTCATCAAGGAACGGCTTGTACAGGCTTCGGAACAGATGTCCAGGAAACAGCCACCGTTCGGAACGACATTTGACCCGTCCCAAGGTGGTGACCAAGAAATGAACGACGTCATCGATGCCGTCGTGGTACGCCGTGTCCCATAAGTCTAGCAATCAGAAAGTAGCAGGCACATTCCATGTGCCGTCCGCGTTTTGCCACGGCACCTGGAATGCGCCCGCTACAATACACTTGCCATTCAGTCTCAATCACTCCATCAGGACAAGGAAATGACCATGGACGCTCGCGAAATTCTCGATTCGCTTCTCAATTCTGGTAAGGAACTTACCGACAAGGCCAAGGACTTTGCGGAAAACAATCTTGGTTTACCGAAACCAGGCCCGGAACGCGACACGATGCTCGGA
>JBEBHM010001063.1:0-2429 GCA_040080875.1 Pirellula sp. | reverse complement strand
CCTTGGATGTTGGGCTGACCGGATCAAAAGTTGCGTTATCTCGTTTGGCTTCGTGCAACAGCGAAGGTTGAATACTAAACCGCAGTTGAAACGTCGTCGCGCGAACACCGGCCGGCAAGCGAGCTTCAGCAGTCAAACAGGAATCTAGATGAGATTCGCCCGACGGAGCCATGTCCGGAAGTCCTAATCGCGCACGATGCTTTTGCACCAAATGCCGTAATTGTTGTAAACCGCGTAGTCTGGCGTTTTCCTCATCGAGCGAACGATTTTCGGCAAGTTTCCCAGTCGTGAGGCTGTCGAGTTCAAAGAAATACCAATCCTTCATTGGATCGTTCGGTGGAAGCTCTTTGATCAGCAGTTCAACTTCGTTTGCTTGACAAGTCAATTGTTGTTTCAGGCATACTTTGCTCATGTGGATTGCCCCCCTTGTTCCGACTAGATTTCGAATTATCACGATAATTTTTCGGCCGAGGGAACGAGCTTATGGAGCGAGCCGATGTACCACCGCGCATCATCGCGAGACCGTGCAATCATCATCGAACCCGATCATTCCAAAGGCATTGCAACGTGAGTCGGTGTCTCCATGAGCTGACGGCCATCGATCAGTCTGACTAAACCGTTATAACTAGCTAACGCGAGTCGTTGTCCATCGGGGCTGAAATCGACGCCGTAGACGGCACCGTTTGGTTCTGGAATTGTCAGCAGTTCCGAGCCGGTGAGCATGTCCCACACTTTGGCTTCGCCGACCGGTGAACCCCGTCTGTACCACTGTCCACCTGCCGAAGCCAGCCTCGTACTCCTGGGATTGAAACAAAGCGCCCAGACACAACGTGAATGGCCCCGCAAGTCATGTACGACTTCCCACGTACGCGTGTTCCAGACGCGAATTCGACCAAGGTCGGCACCAACGTCCTGGTAGTCTCCCATGGCTACAGCCAGTAACGCGCCATCAGGGCTGAAGGCGAGCCACCAGACGTCCAACGGAAAATCCACCGTAGGCAGGATAGAATTTCCACTGTGCAATTCAAATACTTTTAGTGCTCCACGATTATCAGAGCCCGGACTCCAATAAGCCGATCCAACTGCAAGAAGTTTTGAGTCGGGGCTAAAGGCGACACTAGAAACCCAATCTCTTAGTTCGAAGGAATGCGTTCTCATGCCATTGGACGCATCGTAAACGTGTGCCATTCGTTTTCCTGTGGCCACCGCTACCAGAGTTTCGTCGCGACTAATTGTACAAGCCAAACTACCCTGTTCAGTGTTGGAGAAACTTTTTTCCGAATTCGCTTCCCAGAGGCGGATAGTGTGTTCGCCGGTAAGTGCATCTGTCAAGAAGTCAGGTCTCACTCCAGCTAGCCAAGAACTTGAAGGTGCCAAGGCGATACGGCGATAACGGCCTCCGCCAGAAAAACTCTGTGTTAGTCGCCCATTCATAGTATTCCAAATCAACACATTTTCTTTGAACGAAGTGCCGACCGATCTCCCTCCTTCACCAAAACTAATGGAGTTAGCCTCGCCATCGAATTGACGAACATCTGTCGTTCCGCGCTGAAGTATTTTTTCTTCCCGTCCAGGCAGGCTCCAGAGCATCACTAGACGGTCCTCCGTCCCCGCGGCGATTCGTGATCCATCGGCACTAAAGGCGATGCTTCGGATGGCATCCTGTGCGAAGAAAACACAGTGTTCCTCACCCGTCGATGCGCTCCAGGTTCGCACGGATCGATCAAGACCAGCAGCAGCGAACAGATCGCCGCTCGGACTGAAGGCAACGCAGGAAACGACACCAGGGAAACGGATGGACCAGATTTCCTTCTTGTTCTCGATGTCCCAGACCGAAACGCCGCCGTTCTGAACTGCCTCTCTTGCATTCGCCGGTACCGTGTACCCCATCAACAGTTGCTTGCCATCTGGGCTAAAGGCAATGTTTGAATTGCTCTTTGCGGGAAGGTTGACGGAAACGTCGACTGCAAAGTCTGCAAAATGAAACGGCTGCCAAAACTGGACGCTTAGCTCCCCGCCAGAAGTGGCAAGTACTCCTCCCTCCGGGTGAAACACCAGTCCACGCGCGATTTTCTTCGATTCCGTCTTCCAGTGTTTCGCGAGGCTTCCTGTCGTAAGATCCCAGATGTGGACTAAGCCTGTTTCTGACAGGCTAGCAACATGTTTGCCGTTGGAACTAAACGCACAAGCCGTCAATCGCATATCCCTTTCCATCTGTGATGGAACGGAAAAAGATTGGAGTTCACGACCCTGATGCGTGTCCCAACTTTTCAGTTTTCCGTCCAGCCCGGCCGAAATCAACTGATTCCCATCGGGACTGAAAGCGACCGACTTTACTTCGCCTAGGTGACCTTTCAGATGGAGATGTTCCGCGCCGGTAGAGGAATCCCAAATTCTCAAAGAATGGTCCGCGCTGCCGGTCGCAATCC
>JBEBHM010001062.1:0-2430 GCA_040080875.1 Pirellula sp. | reverse complement strand
ATCCAGAATAGGTTTAGGGTTGAGCCGCAGGCGCTAGCCGCGTTTTTAATCGCAAATCATCGTATCGCAGCTAGCGCTTGCGGCTCAAGTTCATCCCAAGTCTTAATGCTTATTATGGAGAGTAAAAGTGCCGTGCGGTTATCGATTGGGTAAAGCGACGATTATCCGTTTTCAAGGCAAGGATCGTTGTCGCGTCGTTAACAACCTCTGCACACAAGACTTGCGCAAACTTTCGAGCGGGCAAGCTGCAGAGACCTTTGTGACCGATGTCAAAGGGCGAACCGTTGGTCACGGCATTGCCTGCGAGATCGGGGACGAAATTTTCTTTGTGACCGTGCCTGGGCAAGCCGATCGTCTTGTTCCTCACTTCGATCGCTACATTATTCGAGAGGACGCGATCATCAGCGACCAAAGCGACGCGAAAGAGATCTGGTTGTTCCAGGATCGAGCCAGCGCGGCAATGGCGTTCGACGTTTCGATCGACCAGACCCCCGATATCCGACGTGCTGCGATTCTGACGATCGATGAGAAAACTGTCTTGCTGATCCACGCGGCATGGATAGGTGAGACTTCTTTGATCGCCTTGGTTCCACCAGATCTTTCCGAGTCGGTCAAGCATCGACTTGGGAGCGACTGGGTTGATAGCGATCTGGACGTCCGCAAGGAATGGGAAGCCAAAAGAATTCGAGCCTTTTGGCCTTGGTATGGTGTCGATATGGACGACAGGAATCTTCCGCAAGAACTGGACCGCAACGATCAAGCGATCTCGTTCAACAAGGGATGCTATCTCGGACAAGAAACCATCGCCAGGTTAGATGCGTTAGGGCAAGTGCAAAAGAAACTGGTTCGCCTCCGAATCGATTCGAGCCTCGTACCGCATGCCGAATCGACGCTTCACAAAGATGGCAAAGAAGTCGGTTGGATCCGCAGTGCTGCGATGGATGAGGATTCCCGCACTTGCATCGCTCTGGGGTACGTCAAGCGGAGCCATTTCCAATCCGGCCAGGCGCTGGAAATAAACGAATCGACGGCCAGTGTGCTCTAGTGCGTCTTCAATTCGTATCTTAGCGGTTTAGGGTAGTGGATCTTGTCAATCAAAGATCCCAAAGATCTTAAAGATCTCGGAGGTTTAACAACCTCCAATATCCCAATTGTTAGCCTTGAAGACGCGCTAGTCTCGTTCGCCATTCGGGTTGCGAGAGCTTATAATGTCCCCTGCTGCACAAGTTGCTTGGGATAGTATTGCGATCAAAAGAATTTCGATTTTGGAATAAATACGATGCGAGTTATGAGCTTGATCCAACTGGCGATGGCTTCAACGGTTCTGTTTTTGGGGTCATCCACGTTAGTTCACGGGCAGTCGCTTCGGTATGCTTGGACGACGGGCCAAAAATTTTCTTACGAAGTTGATATCAACGTCGAAAATGACGATCGAATTTCCATGTACCGTGGGGTAATCAACTACACGGTCGACGCTGCCAAAGATCAGTCGCTTCGATTGACCTATCAAGGTGGGCTGACAGAAACATCGAAGCCTAAGGGGACGACTCGAAGTTCAGTGAGTCCGTTTGGGCCCTTGGGCATCGGTGGCGTTTTGCGAGGCCCTCAAATTCCAGGCATTTTTGGAAGAGGATCAACTGTCGGCTGGGGGAACACAACCAATCGGATCATCATGAATCCCATGGGCGGAGTATTGAGTCTTGAGGGGAGTTCGCAAATGCCTTATTTGTTGGGCAATCTATCTTTGATCCCGTTCGAGGCGCTTCCAAAAGACAAAGAACAGAAATGGAAATCGGACGCAGGCATTTCGATCACGGAAGAGAATCGAGGCAAGGGGTTTCCGTTTGGGCCGCTTGGGGCATTGGTGGATAGCAAGGTGGAATCCAGGCAAGCCGCTTCCGAGTCAACGCACTACAAAATTTTGGAGTCGGGCGACAAGCAAGTCGTCATCGAAAAGAAATATCAACTCAAGTCACCGCCAATCGACGATAAAGATTCGTTTAGCATGACGGGGACTGGAACATGGACCTTTGATCTAAAGGAAAACGTTCCCCATTCGGGAGATATGAAATTTGAATTGATCGTACGGAGTGGCAACACAACGACCACGATTCCGATATCCGCGAAGTTCGTTCGGCTGACGGACGAGCGAATTGCCGAGATGGCGGCGGATGCTAAAAAGAAACTTGACGAACAGAGGACGATGGTTGCAGAGATGAAAGCCAAGGCCGAAGCTGCATTCACACCCTCGGAACGGCAAGAGATCTTGAAGTCCCTCGCTTCATCGGAATCCCACGAGGTCAATCGCGTGCTGATGCAATTGGAATCCAAGACTCCGAAAGAAGAGGATATCGAGATACGCATTGCGATTAAGAAACATCTTGGGAGCGACAACTCGTTTGCAGCTCAAGTTGCCGATCGAGCGCTTGA
>JBEBHM010001061.1:0-2431 GCA_040080875.1 Pirellula sp. | reverse complement strand
ATCCAATAGAATAACGTCTTTTGTTAACCGATGCAGTGTTCGCATTGGAAAGGCCAAGTAGTAAGATCGTTTCTTTCAAGGAACGAGAGAAGTGATCTGCTGGAGCCGAACGATATCGATAACGTCATCAAAGGTCGCGAGTTATCAAAGATAAATGTGGAATACAACACAAGCGATTGGGGCCGAATCGATCTCAAATCTCTGCCAAGGCGTTTCCAACTGAATCGATTTAAGAAGGTCGTATTGAGGGCTTTCGCGGTCTATCGGACGGTGGTTGAATTACCTGTATCGGCGCCGCTCATACGAACGGGCTCTTTGTCCAAATCGGGCTTGCCAAAGCGTGGATTGGCAAAGACGTAATTGCTGCGGTGATCAACTCCATTGGTATGCTCTTGGCTGGATGATTCATCGGTCTTGGCCGCAAATGGTCGGATGCGTTTGCCCGCAAACCTGGGGCCTTTGTATATGTTTCCGGCTTGAAGTGGTCCGACGCCCAGAATCCAAGTATCTCGCGCACTGCTACCCGCTTGGGCCACGCCAGATTGCCAAAGCGGTTCGCGTGTCTCGCGGTCGTATGCAAACACGGAAACTTTGGCGGCTGCGCTCTTCATTTCACGTTTCGCAAGGGACAGTTCAGGAATCGATGGCAACGAGGGTGTACCAGGAATGACACTCGATGCTGTACTTAGGAAATTGTTCGCGGGAATACCGTATGTCACACTGTGTCCGTCGGTTCCCAAGGCTCCACACCTAGCTTCGCAAATAATAGCGGCGGCTTCTTTCGAATCGACTAGCATGCATCCAGCCGCGGTCAATTGCTGTCGCAACGCGCTGATCACATAGTCCGAGTTGATTAAGTTGATCGGCATGGCCACTCCGGGTATGACCTTGCCCGCACCTACTAAATACGTCGTATCGAGAAAGACTTTTTGGCCCGATAAGGCGCGGAAGTCCATTTTCGAAATTGTCGAATCGACTGCATCGGACATGAGCAATTGCTCGGTAGCCGTAAAAGACTTGGTCGCCCCGCAACCGGCCCAAAATGTGCAGCCAATTGCAACAGAAACCATTCCAAGGTGAGCGAAGAAGCGGGCGGGACAGATTTTGCGGTGGATCATCGATTTGTGGATTTGTGGACCAAGCGTCGAGTGCGGACCATACAATATCTGATGCCAAGCGACCAAGGCCATTGCGGTAGTTTGGGCAGGCTGGGAAGTTGTGATTGAAGTTTCAACTCTCTCCAATCACAATAGGGCTAGGCTGTCGGCTTCAATCAGCAGGTTGAATACTGAAACCTCCTCCGCCGGAGTGCCCACCATTTCGCAAACACACCTAATTCGTTCATGCTGAACCCCTCGTCATCAGAGCTGAGAATCATCGGTCTCGGTATCGTGATCGCAAGCGTTTGCGCCATTGGCTGCAAACACGAGGAACCCAAGAAATTGGAGCCGCCCAAAGAGGTCGTCGTTCAGGGACCGACGATGGTCATTGCCCAAGTGACTTGGCCCAAGCTGGTCAAGTGCCAAGGAACATTGATCGCTAACGAGATCACAACGGTGGGCTCCAAGGTAGCTGGCCAAGTTTCCGACGTGAATGTCGACCTCGGGGACACAGTTAAGAAGAATGATGTCCTCGTCCAGTTGGATCAGACTGAGTTCAAGCTGCAAGCTGATCAAACAGACGCACAGCTTTTGCAGGCTCGTTCGGCAGTCGGACTCAGACCAGGAGACCCCCTTGAAAAGCTGAATCCTGACAACGCACCACCCGTACGCGAGGCGCGAGCGGTATGGGACGAAGCCCAACAAGCCATCAGTCGCTTGAGGCAACTATCGAACCGAGACACGGTGAGCGCAACGGATGTGGAAATTGCGGAATCCGCAGAACGTGTCGCGTCGGCTCGGTTTTCCTCGGCCCAAAATGGAGTTCGCGAAAAGATTGCGCTCATCTCCGTGCAGACCGCGTTGAGAGACTTGGCGCATCAGCGACATTCGGAAACGACCGTTCGTGCCCCGTTTGGAGGAGTAGTCGAGTCCAAGCTCGTTGCATCCGGAACCTATGTACAAGCAGGCCAAGCTTTATTAACGCTTGCGGACATCTCGACGGTCAGGTTTCGAGGAACCGTTCCGGAGCGATTCGCTCAACAGTTGAAAATCGGACAGGACATTAAACTTGCGTTTGATCTTAGCGACCAAGTTCGAACCATCAAGATCTCGCGGATCGCGCCTAACTTGGATCCCTCCAACCGATCGCTGTCGTTCGAAGCCGATATCGACAACTCGGATGGCTTGTTGCGAAGCGGTCTGTTCGCGGAGGGAATTATCACTTTGGACCCGGATGCCGTAGGCATCGCGATTCCCGAGTCCACCCTGGTTCGATTCGCAGGTGTCGATAAAGTTTGGAAAGTGATCGATGGAAAAGTCAAGGAACAAGC
>JBEBHM010000327.1:0-9264 GCA_040080875.1 Pirellula sp. | reverse complement strand
CACTTGCAAACCCAGGACTTCATAGTCGCCGCATTCAACTCGCCGAAGCGAGCGTTGCAGATAATCCATTGCCCGATTTGGATCGACCCACGGGCGTTCCGGCCGCCTATGCTGATCATGCGAGACTGATGTTTGACCTGCAGTTGCTTGCATTTCAAGGGGATATCACCCGCGTCGTAACCTTTCAATTGGCGAGAGAAACC
This sequence comes from Pirellula sp., assembly GCA_040080875.1. Classification (GTDB taxonomy): domain Bacteria; phylum Planctomycetota; class Planctomycetia; order Pirellulales; family Pirellulaceae; genus JBKCUI01. Next base: position 9,061 of record JBEBHM010000327.1, on the reverse strand, counting down.
AGCAATCGTACTTATCCGGAGATCGGTGTTCCGGAACCTCACCACCCGATCACGCACCATGGCAAAGACCCCGACAAGCTTGCCAAGATCGCCAAGATCAATCAGTTTCACGTTTCGTTGTTCGCCGAATTTCTGCAAAAGATGCAAAACATTCCCGAAGCGGAAGGGTCGCTTCTCGATCACACGCTGTATCTGTATGGCAGTGGTATGGGCGACTCCGATGCGCACGATCATACCAATCTACCGATCCTCGTCGCTGGAGGCGCGGCCGGAAAAATGCGAGGTGGTCGACATATCCAATTTGACAAGCCAGTCCCGTTGGCGAACTTGCATTTAACCTTGCTCAACAAAGTGGGTGTTCCGTTGGAAACGTTTGCCGATAGCAATGGTAAAGTCGACACGTTGTTCGATCCGATAACACTGTAAATCAGTAACATGGTGATGAATTCAGTCGCGAGCTTTGTTCTTATTCGAACCGTTTTCTGTTTCATGCAATTTCGTTTTGCGTTTTGCATTTGCTTGGGTTGCAGCTTGTCGATGCTCGCCCCTGCGGAGGAGAATCGGGCTCTCGTCGATGCAGCTGAGAAAAAGGATTGGCAACTGGTTCAAAGGCTGCTGAAAGATCCCACGACGAATGTAAATCAGACTCAGGCTGATCGAATGACGGCGCTTCATTGGGCCGCCTATTGGAGCGACGCGAACGCAGTCCGCATTCTTCTTGGTACAAGCATTCCACGCGACGAAGCCAACCTCTACGGCGTAACACCGCTCGCGTTGGCGTGCGAGAACGGCAATGCCGAAATTGTGCGTCTACTCGTGAAAGCGGGAGCCAACATCCATTACGAATTGCCTGGCAAGCAGACCTTGTTGATGACGGCGGCGCGCGGTGGCAAGGCTGACACTGTTGCAATCCTCGTCGAGGCAGGTGCCGATGTGCTCGGAACCGATCGCAGCGGCCAAACTCCCCTCATGTGGGCTGCTGCTGCTGGGAGCGCAGAGGTGGTGCGATTGCTCATCCGGCACGGTGCCGATCCCAACGCGGCGACCAAGATCGGATTCACCGCCAACCTATTCGCATGCCGCGAAGGGAATTGGCCCGTAGTCCAAGCGCTCCTGGAGTCCGGCGTCGATGTGAATGCCACCATTTCACCCGACAAGAATTACGAGCGCGCACCGCGCAAAGGCATGTCCGGATTAATGCTTGCCATCGAGAGTGCCCATTACGAACTTGCGATTCGGCTCGTGGACGCAGGAGCGGACCCGAACGACCAACGCAGCGGATTGACGCCGCTGCACTCGTTGTGCTGGGTGCGACGAGCAAAGGTTGGCGACAATCCCGAAGGGGACCCGCCGCCACGCGGATCAGGCAATCTGACGGCATTGCGATTTGCACGCGAAATCGTGAAGCGAGGGGCCGATGTCAATCGATCGTTGGAACGAGGCGACGGTGGTCGAGCCCAAATGAAGCCACGAGGCTCAACGCCGTTTTTGTACGCATCCCGCACCGCCGACCTCCCGCTGATGAAAACATTGCTCGAATTAGGTGCAGATCCCAACATCGGCAACGAAGATGATTGCAAGCCGATCCAAGCCGCCGCAGGGGTTGGCGTAACCGCCGTCGGCGAAGAACCAGGCACGGTCGTCGAAGTGATCGATGTGTTGCAGTACTTGATTGGATTGGGGGCGGATGTCAATTCGGTCGACAAGAATCGCGAAACAGCCATGCATGGGGCTGCCTATCGGAATTATCCCGAAGTGGTTTCCTTTTTAGCAAAGCAGGGTGCAGATCCTAAAGTTTGGAATAATAAGAACAAATACGGCTGGACACCCACCATGATTGCCCAAGGAAAACGACCTGGTTCCTTCAAACCATCGCCCGAAACCATTGCCGCACTTGAAAACGCAATGAAATGAAAATGCTATCGCTCTTGATTGCCGTCCCGTCGCTGTGATCGCTCGCCCCGCAAGTTGCTTGTACCCGCGTAGGCTATAATCTCGCCAACCTTAAATTCGGCGTGAGGCAGATAGGACATTACCTGTTCAACCCGAAACGTAGGTGAGGGAAAGTCCCTTGCTCACGCTTCGGGTTAGTATATTGTCAGTCTGCGGCTCGCCTTAGCTAATCACAGGAACCTCGAATGAGCGAACCGGAACCTCCCAAATCTCCAATCCAATCGGAAGCTCTAGGTGACGACGAAAAGTCGAGACCTCAGCCTGCAGATGAGCCACCTTTTTCTCTCGAAAGCGATGACCTCGTCGACATGATGCGTCGCACGGTGGATCGGTTGCATTTGGATGGAACCACGCGCGGTGATTTGAAGATCCTCAGCCGGACGTTGCGAGAGTTGCGTTATGCGTTCAAAGTATTTCAGCCCTTTCGTCGTCGTCGCAAGGTGACCGTCTTTGGATCCGCTAGGACCAAACCCGATCATCCGACGTATCTGCAAGCGGTCGAAGTCAGTCGAAGATTGGCCGAGCATGGCTGGATGATCATCACCGGCGCGGGGGGTGGCATCATGGAGGCGGGGCACAGAGGAGCCGGCCGTGAAATGTCGATGGGGCTCAATATCATGTTGCCCTTCGAGCAATCAGCCAATCCATACATCGAGGGGGACCCCAAGCTCGTTACGCTCAAATATTTTTTCACCCGCAAATTAATGTTTGTCAAGGAATGTAGTGCGGTGATTTGTTGCCCCGGCGGATTCGGCACCTTGGACGAAACCCTCGAGGTCTTGACGCTGTTGCAAACAGGCAAACAAACCATGTTTCCGATGGTGTTGTTGGATCAACCCGGAGGGAAATTCTGGAAGGGGCTAGAATCGTTTTTTCGTGACGAATTGATCAGTCAACAGCTGATCAGTCCCGAGGATGTCAATTTGTATTTCGTGACTGACAGCAATGATGCTGCCATTGCCGAGATTCTGACGTTTTATCGCAACTACCACAGTATGCGATACGTCAATGATTTGTTGGTCTTGCGGATCACTTCCAAGCTGACCAATGGAAAACTTGTTGCGATCAACAAGGAGTTCTCTGACATCGTGGTGAGTGGGGAAATTGATCAGCGTGGTCCAATGCCGGAGGAATCGAACGAGCCCGAGTTAGAGGATCTGCCGAGATTAGTGTTTCATTTCAATCGGCGAAACCTCGGACGATTGCGTCAACTGATCAATCGCATCAACGACCGCGATCCATAACGTCTCGAAACTGCCGATGACACACATTGCATTGGTTGCTGATCACGGCAAACGACTCGCCGACTATTCCCGGAACGGCGTCGCTGCGAGCCCCTTGTCGCCATGCACGCAATCCATCCACCAACTCTGACGCTGCGTCCGCCGAAGTTCGAAGCAACGACAGATACTCTTCGGACCTGCGAGCCTCGGATTCCAATCGAAGCAACTCGGTAAAATGCTCTCCAAGCATGAGAGATTCATGGACCGGGTCCAAATCTGGGTGCTCGCTGATCAGACGCCAATCCGTTTTCGAGAACTTTTCGAGGTGATGGAAATAACGTTCGATGGCCACCATGGTTTCAGCGATGGGAGGCAACTCGGCAACCTCTTGAAATTCGACCTGGAGCGACTCGATTATCTGTGGATCCATGAGCTGCGTAGTTTGGACCGATTGAAACAAACCTCGGTAGTTCTCACTTGTTCCTGCCAGCTTCAAGATTTGCATGGAATCGGATGCGGAAACAAGTCCAAGGGCCACGCAAGCAGCGGCAGCAGCTGCTGGGCTTCGGTGCTTGCCATGATGGCAATGGATATAGATAGGGCCATCGAAAGAAGAGACAGCCTTGGAGATCTCAAGGATGCGTGATGCTGGAATCCCGTTATAGCCGTGCGGCAAATGGATGTACCTCATGCCAAACGACTTTGCCAAGTGGACATCTGGCTTGGCACCGTCGACACTTATGATCGTTTTCACTCCCAAGTCCTTGAGATCCTGAAACGCCCTTTGGCCCTCGGGCTGTCCACCTGAGATGACGTCGCGTGCCACGCGGATCGCGTTGGTGAGAGATCCGGAATCGATTCGTCGAGGGAATATGTTGCCGCTATTTAAGATGATCGATGGAGAATTAATCTTATCTGAACGAGAGGAGGGTGGAACGAGAAATCCAATGCCAACGAAAACCCCTGCGATGGCACAAGCATACAGAAGATAGGGGATAGGTCGATTCATCGTTCAAGCCAAGTACGGCCTTGAAGCCATTAGTTGCGTCGGAAAGATTCGCTCACGCGAACATTGTACTTATTCCAACGCCGATCGCGAACATTAAAAACTTTCCCTATCGTTCGATCGCCGGTGCACAGATAAAGAACTCTGCAATCTCCAATCTCCAATCTCCAATCTCAAATCTGCAATCTTCAATCTTCAATCGTCAATCTTCAATCTCAAATCCCTCAATGACGTGCCGATAAAACTCGAATGCACGGTCAACTTGGTCGAGGTCGACGTACTCTACGGCGGTGTGCGCTTGATCGATGCTGCCCGGCCCAAAGAGGATCGTGGGCACGCCCGATCGTTCGAGTTTGCTTGCGTCGCTTCCAAATGGCACGCCACATGGAATCGTCTCCATATCGAGCGCCTGCAATGCTTTTTTTGCTGTTTGAACGATGCGGCTGGCCGGGTCGGCCGCCCACGCTTCATCCGCAAGCATGGGTGGCTCCATTCGTACGTCAAATTCTGGGGAGACCTTGCCAACTTCAACCAAGAGTCGTTCATAATGTGCCAATACGTCGGACACGGACTCGTTAGGTAACAGCCGTCGATCGATTTCAATCGCACACTGGTCTGGCACAAAATTAACTTGAACGCCGCCATCAATTTTTCCGACATTGCAACTGGCGATTCCTAGCAGTGGATGACAATTTGCGGCTAGCGTTGCGTCGTCTTGTTCCAAAGCCAGAACGACACGTGCCATGTGTTGGATCGCGTTGATGCCGAGATGTGATTTGGAACTGTGCGCCGATCGGCCGTACGAGACCATACGCCATCGGAGCACGCCTTTGCTGGCGATTACCAGCCTGTTTTCGGTGGGCTCAGCAACGATCGCAGCATCCGCACGGACGTCTTCGCACAGTTTCGCGACGCCGCGAAACGAAAACTCCTCATCGACGACGGCCGCAAGCCAAACTTCGCAAGGCGGCATGGACCTGCGTTCCGCCAAGTCGCTCATGGCATGCATCATTGCGGCAAGACCGGCTTTGGTATCACACGAACCACGACCGTACATGAGTTTGTTTTGGATCGTTGGCACGAAGGGTGGAATAGTCATTCCTTTGACGGAGACGGTGTCCATGTGCGCTTCGAGAATGATCCGACGATCTTTGGTTTGTCCGGGAATCTTAGCGATGACGTTGTCGCGAGCTTCCACGTTGCCGTTGGGCGGCAGCACCTCATGACGCTGCGTAGCGATAGAGCGACTCGCAAAGAACCTTTCGATGTACCTCGCCAACTTCGCTTCCCCGGCCCCGCCATCGTAGAATGCGTTGACGCTATGGATACTGATCAAGTCGGCGAGCGTTTGGTGAAGAGCGTTCAAGATGAATCCTAGATGTGAGCAAGAACAATGGATGCAAAGGACAGATCGGGGGCTGACCGGCTGGAACGCCAATCAATTTACGTCCAGCGTAACAAAACATGTTTGGGCGCGAAACCCAAGGAGTTGGGAGGTCGGTTGCCCGCACGTGCCTACGCATAAAATCCAGTACAACCGTTGCGATCGATACCGTTCGCCCAGATTGATGCGTAATTGCAAGTTGTCCCTTGCGCGTGCTTGCCTCAGGTCGTTTCGTAGGCAAGCCTTGCCCAAATAGTGTGTAGATTCCGCGCATTAACAACGACGAGCGAATGTCTTTAGCCATATCCCAACCAGCAACCAAGTCACTGAAGCATGGCGAGAGTCATGCTGCAGATTCTCTGGTATCTGGACTTTCGTTCATGCTGGTCGCCAACATGATTCAACGCGGGGTTGGTTTTGTTCGCAACATTGTGCTTTGTCGTTTGTTGACGGACGAACATCTTGGACTTTGGGCACTTGCTTCAAGCTTTTTCGTGTTGGCTGCACCACTCGCAGTCTTGGGACTCCCCGGGACGTTTGGCAGGTTGGTGGAGTCGTATCGTTTGTCGGGCCAATTGAACGTCTTCTTACGTAGGGTTGCTGGTGCATCCCTTATCGGGGTATCTTTGTGCGCAGTGTGGCTTGTAGTTGCTTCAGGAACAAGCAGTCAACTGATCTTCGGAACAGAACTTTCGTGCTCGACGATGGCGTTGGTATCGCTCACGTTGTGCCTGGTCATCCTTTTCAATGCCATGACGGAACTGTTGAGTGGCTTGAGAATGCCTCGCACGGTTTCCGCGATGCACACGAGCAATTCACTGTCTTTCACGGCAGCCAGCCTTGGCGGTTTGATGATGATCAACGACTGGCGAATATTGATCGTTGCTTTTGCCGTATCGGCCTGTGTTGGGCTTCTTCCGGCGGTACCCGCGTTTCGAAATTGGGAAGAAATTGCGCCGTCGACCAACCAAACCCGCATAACCAATCGAGACATGTGGAGACGAGTGCTCCCGTTTGCAGTGAGCGTTTGGTGCATGAATTTGTTAATCAATCTGTTTGAAGTCGTCGATCGCTACATGCTTTTGTATTTGGCGACGGAATCTGCTGAACAGGGGCGAGCGCTCGTGGGGCAGTTCCACAGCGGTCGGATCATGCCTGTTTTGTTATCGAGCCTCACGCTGATGCTTAGTGGCCTACTTTTGCCATACTTAGCAGCCGAGTGGGAGTCTGGTGGCCAAAAATCGGTTGCCCGTTCACTGCGATTGACCTTCAAATGTTCTATGGTGTTTTTTTACGCTTTGGCTGTTGGATCACTAGCGGTTTCGCCCATCTTGTTCGAGTTCGTTTTGGCTGGCAAATATGCAGATGGGATGTCCATCATGCCACAGGCTTTGGTGCACTGTTGTTTGGCTGGCCTCGCGTTTCTGATGCAAAACTATTTTTGGTGTGCGGAGCGAGGCAAGACGGTTGGGATCATCATTTTGGTTGGACTCGTAACCAATGTTCTACTGAACTCGCTTTGGGTACCGGTGAGTGGATTGCATGGCGCCATGCTTGCCACAACCGTTTCGGGAGCAATCATTTTGGCCATGACATTGGCTGAAATTCACCGATCTGGCGTTCGACTAGGAGCCGTTTGTTACTTGTTTGCTGTATTGCCGGTTACACTGATTCTCGGGATTGTGCCGTCGGCGTTCATACTCGCAGCCATCCTTTTGGTCACAGGCAGGTCCAATTGGCTCTTCAGCGATGAAGAAAAACGGGTATTGGATGAAGCGATCACGCCTAAGCTGCAGAATCTTGGAATCTCGGTCTCTTCCGTTTTGCCCGAAACAAGTCGTTAAAACTGTGACGACCGTATCCGTCGACAATATGTGGATTGCGAACCGAAACTTTGCCATCTTGGGTGTTGAAACACGGAACGAGCTGATACTAGGATGGAATTCACGCAATAATCAGTCGATCCCTTTTCTCGCTTCTCACGCTCAATGATTTCGACACCATTCATGAAGTTACCCATTAAAATTTGTTGCATCGGTGCAGGGTATGTTGGCGGTCCAACGATGGCCATGATTGCAAAGCAATGTCCCGACATTGATGTACACGTGGTCGATCTCAATCAAGCTAGGATCGATCAATGGAATTCCGATGAATTGCCAATCTACGAACCGGGATTGGACGAGATCGTTCGCGAAGCGAGAGGTCGCAATCTTCGTTTTTCATCTCGTGTGGAATCCGCGATACAGGAAGCAAACATCATTTTTATCGCGGTGAACACTCCAACCAAGTCGTTTGGCGTGGGGGCAGGTCGAGCCGCAAATCTTGAATTCATCGAAAAGTGCGCTCGGAAGATTGCCGAATGTTCCGTTGGGCATAAGATCGTCGTAGAGAAATCGACTTTGCCAGTCCGAACTGCGGAAGCGGTAAAACGCATTCTAAACAGTTCGGCGAACAACGCGACCTTTGACGTACTGAGTAATCCCGAGTTCCTGGCCGAGGGAACTGCAGTACAAGATCTCATCAATCCGGATCGAGTGCTCATCGGCGGTGAATCACTTGAAGCAGTCGAGCGGCTTGCGGCAGTTTACGGTCGCTGGATACCGCGCGAGAAGATTTTGACAACGAATCTTTGGAGCAGCGAATTGTCGAAACTCGCAGCCAATGCATTCTTGGCACAACGAGTCTCATCCATCAACGCGATCTCAGCCCTTTGCGAAGCCACAGGTGCCGACGTAGACGAAGTTGCCAAAGCCATTGGAACCGACTCTCGCATTGGCCCCAAGTTTCTCAAAGCGTCGGTAGGGTTCGGTGGATCTTGTTTTCAAAAGGATATTTTGAACTTAGTTTATCTATGCGAGCACTTCGGATTGCGAGAGGTGGCACAGTATTGGGAGCAAGTCGTTTCGATGAACGACTACCAAAAGCGCCGATTCTCTGCCAGGATCGTTCGGACGATGTTCAACACCGTTTCCGACAAAAAAATTGCCATCTGGGGGTTCGCCTTTAAGAAGGACACAAACGACACGCGTGAGTCCGCCGCGATCCACATTTGTCGCGATCTCTTGGAAGAGCGAGCGAGGTTGACGATCTACGATCCTCGCGTTCCCGAAGCTCAAATCCGATCCGAATTGGAATTGATTTTTACCGATTCCAGTGGAGTGCTTTCGGAAAAATACAAGAATCTGATCGCAACCAACGTCACTGTGTCGCCGAATGCATACGAGGCCGCACAAGATTCTCATGCCATTGCGGTACTCACCGAATGGGACGAGTTTAGAAATTTTGACACTGCTCGTGTTTTTCAAGGCATGCGGCGTCCAGCCTTTGTCTTTGACGGACGAAACATTCTCGATCGCGCGAAGCTGATAGAGCGCGGGTTTGAGGTGCATTGCATTGGAAAATCGGCTGCGGTTTAGGGCCCCCAAGGTCAAAACCCTGGCGATTTTCAACCTGGAAACGATTTTCCGTGACTGGAAATGGTTGCCTGTGTAGACT
>JBEBHM010001060.1:0-2432 GCA_040080875.1 Pirellula sp. | reverse complement strand
GGAAAGAACAGCTTCTTTAGACCAGGCGACTTGACCACCAAAGCGGCGACCGACAAGCAACAGGGAATCTACATTCCATTTTGGCATTTCTCGATGCAGGCGACCAGCCAGTGGAGTGCCCAGATCGGTGAGTATTGGTATCGGACGGAGACCTACCACGTCAAGGACTCAGACGGCAAGATGCGCACGATGACCAGGGTCGTACAAGAGACCGAATGGTGGCCGCTGTCCGGGATTTATCGAAATTATTATTCGGGTTACATGGTCTCTGCCTCCAAAGGACTGCCTCAAACGGAAGCCCTTGCGATTCAGCCTTATCGACTGAACACGATGATGCGATTTCGCCCTATGTATCTGGCCGGTTGGATGTCCGAGGAGTACTCCGTCTCAAGAGAACAAGCGCTCGCGATCACGGAACGGGAGTTTCAGCAACGCGAGAGAGATTCGATCCATCGATTCCTACCCGGCGACAGGTCGTCCGGTCTCTCGGTTCAAACAGATCTCGACGTTGGAGGCTCTGATTTGATCTTGTTGCCGGTGCACGTTCTCAGCTACCGCTATGGAAACAGAGTCTTCCGTTTCTTGGTCAACGGCCAGACAGGTGCGACCTATGGTGAGAAACCTTGGTCGAATTCACGTATCGCCGCCGTGGTCATCGGAGTTGCATTGCTCATCATGGTTATTGTTGCACTGGTCATCGTCTTGAACCACCCGAGGCTCAATTGATGATTGCCGAAACTCGTTGTGCGGTTTGCAGAACCTATTTGGATGAGGAAGATCTCTTCTGTAGCAATTGCGGTACCGAAAATCCAATTGGCGTTGATGCCGAGGGGGTAGGCGTCGATCGCAAGACCTCGCAGCTTGTTCAACAAGCCAGCGTCATGAGCTTTCGTTGTGATCAATGCGGCGCTTCGATGAGCTACGACGCGTCGGCGAAAATGCTGCGTTGTCCATTCTGTGGCAGCAACAACATGACGGCTCGTCCAAATGCCAGAACCTTGAAACCGTCTGGAGTTGTGCCATTCCGAATCCCACACACAGAAGTCGAGTCTCGATTGCGGCATTGGCTAAGCCAAGGATTTTGGAAGCCAGGGGACGCTTCGCAAAGTTCGGTTCTCAGCACGGTAACCCAAGTCTACGTGCCTTTCTGGGTTTTTTCGGTCAACACCGAAACCGCGTGGACCGCTGATAGCTCCTCCGTACCATTTGGTGCACGCGGGACCTGGAGACCCATGTCGGGAACTCGCAATGGTCGCTACGAAGGCATCTTGGTCGGTGCCAGCGGAACGCTAACCCCGATGGAAGTCCAAGAGATCGCTCCGTTTGATTTGTCCCAAGCGATTTCACCGGAACAAATCGACTTGAACAATGTCATCGTGGAAGAGTTTCGAGTCACTCGTCGCGACGCTCGCAGCAACGTGACGGCCATCGTCGATCGCTACGAAGCCCAAGAATCGCAACACGCAATTCCCGGCAGCCATCGCAATGTCGGCGTCAATGTCCGAATCCAAAACATGCAAAGCATACCTCTCTTATTGCCGATCTGGATTATGGTTTACCAATACCGCAAGCAACCCTTTCGTGTTCTGGTCAACGGCCAAACCGGCGAAGTTTATGGTACGGCACCATTTTCTTATGCCAAACTCACAGGCGTCATCGCAGTCATGTTTTTGATCGTGTTGTTGGTGATCGTGGTCGCAGTTATCTCTGCCGCAGCCAATCGTTAAGTGGAGCATAGCGATACAGTTTTCATTGCGTTGGCTTTTGTTTGCCATGGTCATTCTGGGCACATTGCCCTTCTGGAATCAAAATTTCCTGATTCCGTTTTTTGTCATTTTGGTTGTCTGCATTGGGATGTCAATCTATGGATTTACGGATCGGCCATCGTGAAGTGTGACCCACGTGTGACCCACGGTGGGTGACTTCTGCCGGAAGTCACCTTGAACTGCCGAGAACCTCAGCCATGAACTTGGTATCATGGGGTTAAGCACATTCGCGCGACCAGCAAGATTTTTTTATCGCAAGCGAGAGCCAAGATGAATCGTAGGCACTTTATCGCATCCGTAGTCGCGTTGTCGGCAGCTCGTTCCGTGTTGTCCTCAGTCAACATAAACCGCCGTTCGAAACTTGGCATGTGTACTTTCTCGTGCCATCGGCATTGGTCCGCCGTTCGCGAGGGTTCGGTGCCGACCAAATTTCGAGACGGGCCAACATATTACAACTATGCCAGAGAGCTTGGTGGTGATGGCGTTCAAACCGGTATTGCTTCGTTGACCGAAGAACAGATCGCTTCGTTTCGAAAGACCGTCGAGAGAACGGACGGTTACTACGAAGGTGATATTCGGTTACCGAATCGCGAAAGCGAGTTGGAGGCGTTCGAGCAGGACGTAGTGCGAGCATCAGCGGCTGGAGCGACCGCCGCAAGAGCGTGT
>JBEBHM010000326.1:0-9266 GCA_040080875.1 Pirellula sp. | reverse complement strand
ATACCATAGTGTGTGGTCAGACAATTGTTGGGGGGACTCGCCAATAACTTTACACGTAAGACATGCGAATTGGAGCAAGAAATGAAGAACTAAATAATACCTGGTTGGCTGACGTTGATACCTTTAAGGGCCATTTTGAGCGCTTCGGGATTCGGAGCGACTTCGAATGCGGTCGGACGATCGATGAGCCCATCATCAATCAATTGTTTTAGGCTCATTGTAAAGTCTTGCATCCCTTCTGCGGCACCGATTCGAATTGCATCGGAGAGTTTTTGATCTTTTGATTCGAGGATCAATTTTCGGATCATCGGAGTGAACGTCATGATCTCGCACGTTGGAACTCGACTGACCCCTTCTCGAATGGAGGGGAGCAGTTTTTGTGCAACGATCCCCTTCATGTTAAACGCCATGGCATTGCGAATGGCGTTATGTAATTCTTCGGGGAAGAGATCGAGAATACGGCCGACGGTGGAGGGAGCGGTGGATGCGTGAATCGTTCCGAACACCAAGTGCCCCGTTTCGGCCGCGTGAATCGCCGTCATAAACGTCTCTTGATCCCGCATTTCACCGACCAGAATGATATCTGGGTCTTCTCGCACTGCGTGCTTCATTGCGATTTCGAAGTTCTTGACGTCGGTACCCACCTCGCGTTGGTTGATCAAACACTTGTCCTCTTTGTACACAAACTCGATCGGGTCCTCGAGCGTCAAGATATGCTTTCGGTAATTTCGATTGATCCAATTCAACATCGAGGCGATGGTGGTACTTTTGCCGGAGCCGGTGACTCCGGCCAAAAGGATCATGCCTTGGTCAAACTTGCAAAGGTCCTCAAGAATGGGAGGCAGAAACAAGCCTTCGAAGTTAGGGATGAAATTATTGATACGCCGGGCGACCAAACCGGGCCTCCCGAGCTGCTTGAGCATGTTTACCCGGAACCGCCAATTCTCACCGTCGACATTGACGGTATAGGAAAAGTCGGCTCCCCCTTCCTCTTCGAAGATTCGCAGGTTACGTTCGTCGAGCATAGGGATCAACAATCGAACCATTTCGTCGACTTCGATGGGCGGACGACTGAGCGGTTTCAAGTCCCCTTTGACTCGCACGATCGGTGAGGTACCAACCTTGAGGTGCAAGTCGCTACCCTGCAGTTTGACACAGGCCTTGAAGAGCTTGTCGACCTCTAATTCCTTCTTTGTCTGCAACAGCGAGGCGGCCAGTTCTTCGGCGGTCTGGTGTGGCACGTTGGATACGACGGGTTTCGCTTTTGTCGCTGACATAGTTTGCGGAAAGTATTCTTGGCAAATGAGACTTGGGACACAACTATTCTATCGTGACCTACTAAAGGGTAATTTGGAATCACAACCGGACAGGAATTCCATTTTCCAACATCAATTGTTTGGTTTGTGCGATGGTATATTCACCAAAATGGAAAATGCTGGCTGCAAGGACCGCATCCGCATGCCCAATCTTGATCGCGTCCACCAAATGTTCTGGCTTTCCCGCCCCTCCGCTGGCAACCACTGGAATCGGCACGGCATTGCTAACGGCTAATGTGATCGGCAAATCATAGCCGTCTTTGGTTCCATCCCGGTCCATGCTGGTAACGACGATTTCGCCAGCTCCCAATTCGGTGACACGTTCCGCCCACTGGACCACTTCCAGGCCGGTGGGCGTTCTTCCGCCATGGATGTGAACTTCCCAAAACTCTTTTCCATTTCGCAAGACACGTCGAGGATCAATATTGACCACGATGCATTGTGAGCCGAATCGATCGGCGGCTTGCCGAACGAAATCGGGATCCTTGCAAGCAGTCGAATTGATCGAGACCTTGTCGCACCCGGCTTGGAGCAATTGGCGAATATCCTCGATGGTGCGGATTCCGCCGCCGACCGTCAGAGGCATGAAAACTTGTTCTGCAGTACGACGAACCACATCGAGCATAATTCCTCGATCTTCATGGCTGGCTGTAATATCGAGAAAAACAAGCTCGTCGGCCCCCTCGGCCTCATAGCGTTGGGCGATTTGGACCGGATCACCCGCATCCCTGAGATTGATAAAGTTCGTTCCTTTGACAACGCGGCCTCGATGAACATCGAGACAGGGAATCACTCGTTTAGCCAACATCTGACGGTTCGTCCCTTCAGTTCGAAGTCACTTGCCGGTCGAGAGCATGCTGGAATTCATCAAACAGATAGTTACTGTCGTGCGGTCCAGCCGAGGCTTCGGGATGGTATTGAACACTGAAAGCGCTGACGGTTTTGTGCCGGACACCGGCGATCGTATTGTCATTTAAGTTTCTGTGGGTAATCTCAAAGCAGTCGGGTAAGTCCTCTTCTCGGACAGCGAAACCATGGTTTTGCGAAGTAATCTCAACGTGGCCGGTCTTGCAATTGAGCACCGGTTGATTGGCTCCTCGGTGCCCAAATTTCAATTTAAAAGTCGTTGCACCGCCAGCCAGCGACAACAATTGATGCCCCAAACAAATGCCGAAGATCGGTTTTTTTCCGAGTAGATCTCGAATGGTGTGAATGGCATTCGTCAGGGGTTCCGGGTCACCCGGACCATTGCTGAGGAACACGCCGTCCGGTCGGATTGCCAATACTTCCGCTGCGGTGGCTGTTCCAGGTAGAATGGTGACGCGGTTTCCCCGTTGAGCGATGTGTCGCGGGATGTTCCATTTCATTCCGTAGTCGAGACAGACCACGTGCGGGACTGAACCTTTGCAGGTGGTGGCTTGAGCGGTCATGCTGCAAGGGGCCGCAGGATGGTTTGGGGTGGCAAAAGTGTGAAGTTTTTCGTCCCATTGTTTGGTGCCAGTCGGAATCACTTCCCGAACGAGATCTCTCCCAACCAAACCGGGACTGGTTCGTGCCTTGTGGACGAGAGAGTCGCGATCGCGATCCGTCGTTGAAATAATACCTTTGAGAGCGCCCTGGTTACGGATCTTCCGAACCAACGCTCGCGTATCGATTCCGGCAATTGCGACCACGCCGTGCTTCTTGAGGTATTCCGGCAACGATTGGACGGCTCGGAAATTACTGTGGAGACGACTGCATTCTCGAACCACGAAACCCGCAATTCGGGGATGGCTAGATTCGGCGTCCTGTTCGTTGACTCCCACGTTGCCGATCATGGGGTAGGTCATCGTCACGATCTGCCCACGGTAACTGGGGTCGGTCAATATTTCTTGGTATCCGGTCAACGAAGTGTTGAAGACCACCTCGCCATCCATTTCCCCGTCCGCGCCAAAGGACGTTCCCTCGTAAACGGAGCCATCCTCCAATGCCAAAAACCCTGGATTTCCTAGACGTAACAACGCGGTTCGCCTCAATTCTGCGTGACATAATGCCTGAAAACGTGCGCAATTGGGCTGAGGCTGTTGGAATTGGCTTCAACCCGAGTAAATCATACCGCAAGACCAACAAACCAACTAGTCGCAAGAAATGCGAGCACGATTTTCGCTCCGCACCACTCTTCATTTTCTTTTTTTTGCTTATCCTGGAGGCGGCTTGGGAGAATCTCCGAACCCGAGTTCACCAAGTGCCGTAAGACGAGCGACCGATGTCCGGCGAATTCCGGATTCGATTGCGTTCACAACCCACCATTCTCTTCCCTGTCTTGACCGATTCGCTATGCATTCCTTACTTTCGACCCCTATTCTCGCCGCGACAGACTTTTGGATGTCCAAGTGGCTAACGCCGGTTTGGTTCTTGGGCGTGGGCGTAGTGTTTGGGCTAGCCTTGCTCGCTATCCTGGTTGCGGTTTTCTACGTTTTGTCCAAGGTCCCGTTTTTGGAAAGACTTCGCCGCAACGGCTCGGCTCATTTTGTTGGGTTGATCACAACGCTGGTTTTGGGGTCCTTGGTTGCTCTCTACATGCGAGTCGGCGAAGGAGCAGGAGCCTATACGTCGGAAAGCGGTGTATTTGCAACCCAAGAATGGGCAATGATTTCGATCGCTTGCCTTTTGATGATTGCGACCGTGGTTTGGGCTTTTTTGTATTGCTCCTCGTCCCGTTTTCTGGGTGAGTTGAGAGCCTTGATCTTTGAGGGTGCTGGGCTTTATTTGCTATCCACCCTAGGAGTTGCGGCTGCCCTTGGGTTGGCTTCGTCGTTCTTGGTGGAGTCTCCTATGCGAGCTATCCAAAGTATCCCCGATCTCTTTTCGACCCATGACGTTACACGCAAATTCACAGCTGCAGGCACGCCTGCCAACCAACAGAATGCCGTCTCGACCAAATTGGACTTGGTCTACCGACCCGATTCCCTCTCGTTTGTTCAAATCGATTCCGACCGCCGCGTCATTTTGTCCAATGCAGAAGACCTCTTGGAAGCCAAAGGCAAAGTGATCACCATCGAACCGAAGTCTTCCGTCATTTGGACACTCAAGATGGGAGTTAATGAATGCCCGCTCCCCATGTTTCCTGGTTCTGACGTCTACATTCAAAACCCGGAGTTCGACCCAGCCGAAATCTCGATTCGAATAGTCTCGTCGCCTCCTGTCAGAGAATCGACCACGTTTGTATTGGTAGCGATGTTTGTTGCGGTCTTTGGCTTGTTGTTCATGCTGATGCAAGCTGTCGCGCCCAAAGCCTCTGCAATAGCCCTGTCTGCGGCCAAGAGTGAACTCTCCCAGCCGCTCCCTGCAATTTTGATCATCATTGTTGGACTCGCAATCCTTCTATTCGTTTTCTTGCCGTTTCATACGTTCGGCGAAGATATCAAATTGCTTAAGGATTGCGGGGTAACCTTGATCCTTATCGCCAGCATCTTGCAAGCGGTTTGGTCGGCAAGCACCTCTGTTCACGACGAGATCGAAGGACGTACGGCGTTGACTCTGCTCAGCAAGCCTATTCACCGACGTTCCTTCATCATTGGCAAGATTTTGGGAGTTGTCTGGATCGTGATGTTGATGTTCTTAGTACTTGGCAGCATTGAGTTGCTGGCTGTGGCGTACAAACCGATCGTCGAAGCGAGAGAGTCGTCGCTCGATGCTCCGACTTGGCAACAATGCCATCAAGAGATGATGCAAACGATCCCTGGATTGGCCTTGGCTTTCTTCGAAGCCATCGTCTTCGGTGCATTTGCGGTTGCGTTGGGCACACGCTTTTCTCTCTTGCCGAACTTTACAATCTGTTTTGCCATTTACTTGCTCGGGCATTTGACTCCAACCATTGTCGACTCGGCCGCCGGTGGATTGCCGTTAGTCGAGTTCTTTTCGCAGTTAATCTCTGCAGTCGTGCCTAACTTGAGTCATTTCTCTATGGAAGCGGCGATCGATGCGGAGGTGGGAATTCCATGGTCCGTCATCGCCAGCGTGCTGGTCTATACGTCCATCTATGGCATCGCAGCTACGCTCATTGGACTATTGCTCTTCGAAGATCGTGACTTAGCCTAAAACGTGTTGAATCTGGTCTTTTGTTTTCCCACTCAAGAACGGCATCGCGAGTGGATGCAAGCAGCCGCACCCCAGTCAAGGCTCATCGAAGCGACCCAGGAGACTATACCTCAAAAGATCATGGAGGCGGACGTCTTCGTCGGGCACGCGAAAGTGCCGGTCCCCTGGGACGAAGTCGTGCGGCGAGGTCGGCTCCGATTCATTCAATCCTCCGCAGCCGGCCTGGACCATTGTTTGGCTCCGTCCGTCATTGATTCGAACATCATTGTTTGTAGCGCCTCGGGGTTGTTTGCCAACCAAGTCGCTGAACAAACGTTGGCGCTCTTGCTCGGCTTGTTACGTGGGATTCCTATTTTTTATCGCCAATGGCAAAAGAAAGAATTTGTACGCCGCCCCACCGATGATTTACATGGCCGACGTGTTGGCATCGTCGGGATGGGGGGCAATGGACGTCGGCTGGTCGAGGTCTTGAAACCCTTCCGTGTTAAAATGAAAGCCACCGATTACTTTCCGGAGCACAAGCCGGATGGGCTCGACGAACTGTTACCCCACACAGAACTGAAACAGCTCGCGGCCTGGTCGGATATTCTCATCCTGACCCTCCCACTCAACGACTTGACCCGTGGAGCAGTCAACGAAGATGTGCTGACGTCGATGCCCAAAGGCTCGTATCTCATCAATGTCGCAAGGGGTTCGTGCGTTCAGGAATCCCACTTATGCCAAGCCCTTGAGAGCGGTCACCTGGCCGGCGCAGGGTTGGATGTCACCGATGTTGAACCTTTGCCATCCAGCAGTCCACTCTGGAGTTTCCCCAATGTGTTGATCACACCGCATGTCGGAGCTCAAGCGGCAAGTCGGACGGATGACACCACCCAATTGATCTGCGAAAATCTACGACGCTATTTCGCATCCGACTCGCTCTACAACATCGTCGACAAACGACTCGGCTTTCCACACCCCTCAGTCTTGTACCGACCAACGATTCATTGATGCGATTTGTGTAACCTGCATCGACAAGAGAGAGAATTGCACTTATGACTGATCGAGCGTCATCGTTCAAAATTTGGACCAATGCGGTTTTTCCAGAGGAGGTGGCACTCCAATTTCGGCGCGCGGTGAGCGAACACGAGATCATCACAGCCCAGCGGACGAGTGCCTTGAATCTCGCCGGCTCGCCTCCCGACATGCGTTTGGCGGACGCAGATATCGCCTTTGGTCAGCCAGACGCTAATCAACTGATGCAGCTAACCAACTTGCGGTGGGTCCATCTCACAACTGCGGGCTATACGGCATACGATCGCGATGACTTGAAAGAAATTCTCAGGTCACGTCGAATACCGTTGACGACCAGCTCTGGCGTTTACGACGATCCATGCGCTCAGCATGTATTGAGCATGATGATGGCCTTTGCGCGCCAGTTGCCTCAATCCTTGATCGAACAACGCACTGGTCGTGAGTGGCCAGCCGCAATTCGACGACGAGAGTCCTTTTTGCTCAATGGCCAAACCGCTATCCTTTGCGGATATGGTGAGATCGGCACGCGGCTTAGCGAGTTGCTGCAACCATTCCGTATGAATCTCATTGGCGTTCGTCGAAAGCCCACGGGTGACGAATTGATTCCGACGGTTTCCATCTCTCAGTTGAACGATCTATTGCCTAGCGCTGACCACGTTATCAACCTCTTGCCCGCCAATCCAACTACCAAGAGATTCTTTAGCACCGATCGACTCCATCGCATGAAATCGACCGCCTATTTCTACAACGTCGGTCGGGGAACGACCGTCGACGAAGACTCTCTGGCAACGCTGCTCGATAACCAACGCCTAGCTGGTGCTTACCTGGATGTGACTGCAGTCGAACCGCTTCCAACGGAACATCCGTTGTGGACATTACCGAACTGCTTCATCACACCTCACACCGCAGGTGGATTCAGCGGCGAGATGTCTACGCTCGTCGGTCATTTTTTAGAAAATCTTAAGCGATTTCAATCGGGATCGCCGTTGCTCAATCGAGTCATTTAATACGACATCGCAGCATGTGGCGGTTTTGCTCCGCAAAACCGTTTGGGCATTGTGTAATGGTAAACTACAAGCCACTTTGCGCTGTAGTATTAGTTAGGTGAGGGATTGCAATCCAGATCGACGAACCGATCGATAGCGTCCTCACTTCGTCTTGCTTGGATGGTTCGCGGATTCATAACGCTTTGCGATCGTTAAGATTCCAATCATCAGAAACTCGGCGATAAGGTTGCAGATTCTAAACGCGACGGCTGCAAAAAGTGCGATGGGTTGCGAAACGACGTTGCTCAGCAACCATGTGATGATCAACTCTCGCACCACAGCTCCGCTCGGCAACATCGAGGCGAATCCAACGACGGCCCCGAGCGAGATGGCAGCGACGCATACGGACCATGCAGCCAAGGTCCAGACTTCGTTGTTCGATTGAATCCCTGAGAGTACCATCCAACCGGCCGTGCCATGCATCAACCAGCCGACAACCATCCAACTGCACGTGCGGATCATCATCGGCCACGTGAACGCATTGCTCACCGATTTCGGCATTCGACCTATCTTGCTCTTTGCTAAAACGGCCAATATGCCGCGAAACGTATGCGGCAGCAAGAATGCTAACGAGCATGGAATGCACAAACAAGCGCCTACGATCATCCAGCTAGGTGGCAACGGTTTTTGAATCAACAAAAAAGCGCATCCTAGGACAGCACCGGTGCAAATACTTGTTAAAGTTTCCACGAACACACTCACGATCGTAGGTTTGATCTCGACACCTAGCGGATGCAACTTGCCAGCCCGGAGCACGATGACCATGGCTTTGCCCGGAACGTACTTGCCGAGATGGCCTAGAAAATAGACGTACATCCCGTACCAAAACGGCACACCTTGGCCAAATGCCTTCAAGGTCTGCAACCATGCGATGCCTGCCGGAATCATCCCAACCGCGTAAAACAATATTCCCAGAACCATCCATCTCCAGTCGATTCGAGAAAAATCGAGATGTTCACTCTGTGCCTGGACATCGTGATAGGCGCGTCGAATCGTCAAGTACAAAAACACCGCAACCACCAGCACGATCAACCACTTCAACAAAGGCTTTAGACGACCGATCCTAGCTTGAAGGCTAAGGGTTTTACCTGGCGGTTGCCCTATCTCGCTCGTGGAATCCACTTTTGGCTGGTTCTTGCTTTTATTGGGGTGTAGACGCGAATTCGTTTCTGCTCATTCACACCAATCAGACAACTTTGGGGAGCCCGATCGCTTGGATGGTGGAGTCGAGATGGGTTTTGCTATAGAATCGCGAGGGAAATCCTGGCAGAATCGGCTCTTTTGTCCAGTCGTTTTCTACACATTTTCGCAACCACGCCTATTCTCGAATCGACCGATGGCTCGATACATTTCATTTGCTGTTTTACTCGGGATCATCGTGGTCATCGGTGCCTTGTTTTACAAGGTGATGATCGGGTTTTTCGTACCTGTGTTTCTAGCCGCAGTTCTTGTCGTCGTTTTTCGACCGCTACATCGATACGTCTGCTCCAAGGTGGGTGGTCGGGAACATGTCGCAGCCGGAATCACTACCTTGCTCATTTTGTTGATCGTATTGATACCTGCATCGCTGGTGTTATCCATGGCTGCCGTCCAAGGTGCCGCTCTCCTCAGGACTATCAATTCGACGAGCCTAAAGCTTAGCCTCGTCAAGCTTCGTTCGAGCGAGTTGCTTCTTTTGGATTTCCCCTATGCGACCTTGGTCCAGAGCATTCAACAAAAGATCGATGACATTCAACTGCAAGTCTCGAAAGAACAAAGCTATGCCGAGTTGATGAATGCCAACGGTCGAATGCAAGGCGACGTCGGAGAG
>JBEBHM010000325.1:0-9269 GCA_040080875.1 Pirellula sp. | reverse complement strand
CTTCAGGTCGGTAAAGTAATAAAACGGAAAGTTTGCCCATCGAAATCGCATCATGGCAACATTATGAATAGAATCGGCGAAATAATCAATAGACCCCTAGTCGGCTAGCGGTTTGCTCGTTAGCGGTTAGACTATTGGATATATGAATCAAGAGCCTATTATCCAGCAAGTGCTATCGCTTGTCTGCTCGGCTGACTACAAGCCATCTAAGCCCCGGGCAATCCACAAATCGCTGAAACTCACGGACGAAGACTATCGCCTTTTGCGGCGTGCTATCAAGCAACTTGTTCGCGACGGCCAAGTCACCTTTGGTGCAAACCACCTGGTTTATCCACCCCAAAGACCGACGGACAGCCCTCGCAAACACAAAGAGACGTCGGTTTCATCCTCGGACGAGGAGACTACTCAATCTACGTCCAAACCGAAAAAGCTCGCCAATTCGGTGACGGGCTTGTTTCGACTCGCCTCAGCGGGTGGGTTCGGATTCGTTCAGTTGCCTCCCGTCCCCGACCAAGAACGAACGGAAGACATCTTCATTCCTCCCTCGGCGACTCGCGATGCGATGGAGGGGGATACGGTTCGTGCGCGGATCGTGCGGCGTGGAAAAGATGGACGGGTCGAGGGTGCCATCGACGAAATCATCCAACGAGCGAGGCGCGAGTTCGCTGGTACATACCAGTTCGTCGACGGCAAGTCGATTGTTTGGCTCGATGGAGCCAAGCTAGATAAACCTATCCAAGTCGGAGACATTCGCGGCCTGCCACTGAACGATAACGACAAAGTCATCCTCGAATTGGTTCGGTTTCCAACGCCGGTTCATCCAGGCGAAGGAGTCATCCTAAAGGTGCTTGGGAGTAGCAAGAACCCGGCGGTCGATACCCAAGCTGTCATCTATCAGTTTGGCTTGTCCGTCGAGTATCCGGAAGCGGCCCTCGAGGTGGCGCGCAAACAGGCCGACCTATTCAACGAGGACGAGATCCCCGAGGGACGCACCGATTTGCGATCGGTCCCGACCCTTACGATCGACCCAGTGGACGCACGCGATTTTGATGATGCTATCTCGTTGAGCAAGAATGAAAAGGGGAACTGGGAACTTCAAGTTCACATCGCGGACGTAGCACATTTTGTCCCGATCGGATCTGCACTGGACGACGAGGCTCGCAAGCGCGGAACAAGCGTCTACCTGCCCGATCAGGTCATTCCCATGATTCCTGAGACGATTAGCAATCACCTGGCTTCGCTTCAGCCTGACCGAAACAGGTTAGCGAAGACTGTCTTCATGGAATACACGCCCGAAGGGACCTTGATCCATGCTCATGTCTTCAACAGCGTGATCCGAAACCAACATCGATTCAACTACGAGCAAATCGATCAGTATCTCGAAGACCGCGAGCCATGGCGCACCAGGCTCAAACCAGAGATCTTTCAGTTGGTTTCTGATATGCACGATTTGGCCATGGTCCTGCGACGGCTGCGCAACAAGCATGGTTCTCTGGAGCTAACGTTGCCAGAAGTCAAGATCGACCTAGATAAGATGGGGAAAGTTCGCGGTGCGCATTTGGTGCATCACACGGTTAGCCATCAGATCATCGAAGAGTTTATGCTTGCGGCAAATCAAGCCGTCGCATCGTGGCTCGATCATTTGGAATTGCCCTTCTTGCGTCGCGCTCATGCGCCTCCGAATCGGCTCAAACTGCGGCGGCTCAATGAATTCGTGCGAGCTCTCGGCATCCCAGCCGAGAACATGGAAGATCGCTTTGAGATCCAACGAGTCGTCAATGCGGTTCGTGGGCAACCTACCGAGTACGCAGTCAACTACGCGATCCTAAAGAGCATGTCCAAGGCTGTCTATCAAGCGCAATTCGAGCGGCACTACGCCTTGGATATGTCCCACTATTGCCATTTTACGAGCCCCATTCGACGCTATCCTGATCTCGTCGTTCACCGCATAGTGCAAAAACTCTTGGATGGTCGACCCGCTCGTGAAGATGAACATACGTTAGAACAACTCGGGTTGCATTGCAGCAACACCGAGCAAAATGCGGAATTTGCGGAACGCGAATTGATCCGTGTCAAACTGCTGCATTTCTTGGCCAAGAAGCAAGGTGAGTTGTTGACCGGAGTCGTCGCTGGAGTCCGATCGTCGGGCGTTACCGTTCGAGCCATCGAAGTGCCCGTGGATGGAATCATGACTTTACGTGACTTGCCACCCGATCGATATCGATTTGATCGAGATACGCATACGCTCGAAGGTTTTAAGAGCGGAAATCGATTTCGATTGGGGGACGAGTTGATCGTCCGAATCCAGCGGGTCGATACGGCTCGTCGAGAATTGCACTTCAGTTTGGAGAAGGTAGCGAAGAGAGTCGTGCCAGCGCCGCCGCTCGGTCGTAGTCGCAGCAACAAGAAAACGGATCAGGATTCGTCCAAAGCCAAAGGCAAACGCAAGCACCGCAAAAAACGTTAGCATCAGTCGTGCATTCGAGAGCAGGCTTACGACGTTTGGGGAAATCTTTTTCGTTTCGCACTATTCCCGGTATTAACGGCAGAACAGCAACACCCGTGGTCGACCGCCACACTTCGCAACGATCGATCTTTCATCCAGGGCTTTCGTGTGTGCTTATGCCGGCCAATGTGGCGTCATCACCTCCTACGCGTCATCACGTCCTAAGCGTCATCAAGAAAAATGGTTGACCGCCGTATTGAATTATTGTAATCTCAAGCTGCCTGTTGATTTTGGCAACCACCACTAGTCATCTCTTCTTGGAGGAAATGCAGTGATTTCCAACGAAAACATCGCCAAGTGGATAGAACGCTACTGGGATGAAACCGCTAGTGTGTCCGATCGCGAAGACGCACTTACACGACTAGGTCAATTGATATTGGACATAGAATCTCGATACCTTTCGAGATTGGTCGCCGGCGAATCCGACCCCCGGATCGACGTTGGGCAACTTGCCAACATCGCTTCTATGAAATTTCTCACCAAGTACATCATCCAACGCGAGATAGCGGTGGATGGTGGTACAAACTATCTTGGCTTGCTCAAGTCGATTGCGCGGAGCACGTTGGCCAATGCGGGTCGTGATGAGCATTGTCAATGTCGTGCGCCTATTGAAGGGTGGGCGAATCGAATCGGTAAAGCAGCATTCGATCCATTAGATTTGGTTGAGGATCGGCGTCCCAGTGCGAACCCAAGTAGTTCGCTTGAGTTTGCGGAGCGGCTTGAAGAGTTGGAATCTCAACTTAATGACGAAAACCTTTGTCGCGTATTCCGATTGCGCCGGGATGGTTATTCGACGAAGGAGATTGCCAAAGAACTGAATTGGGACATCGGAACGGCGGCACGTCTTGTAACATCCGTTCGCAAAGCGCTTCGCGAAGGCAAAAGCGATAGAGGGCAAGCGAAGCGCGCCAACAACCAACAACCAACAACCAACAACCAACAACCAACTCTCGGACGATGATGTTGCAAACGTAGTATCGTCACGAATTTCCAATTCAATTCAATTCGTGTTTCCGTTCATGGACTGCGATCATAATGACGTCGAAATCGTGCTTGGAAAAAATAGTTATAGAATTCTTCCAAGATTTGCGATTTTCGGCTCCAAACAGGGTTCTTATAGATAGAAGGATCGCCAAATCAGCTGCCGTGGCTAGGCAATAACCAACGTTTCTTTTCGCTGTTGTAAAGTCGGAAAGTACTCGGGGTTTGAATATTGATCGACAAAGTTCGTCGTGGTTTCCTTTTGTATAGGTATAGGTTCTTTCAAATGAATCGCACGCGGTGCTTTTTGCCGAGTTTGTTCGTCTTTAATGCCGCAATTGACGTTGTTGCTGATGATGGTGCCGATCTAAAAGCAACTTACGGAGTTGGTATGCGAGGTTTTTTGGCAGCAATTCGAAAGCTGGTGGCTTAAATCATGACGGCTTTGAGGCTTCTGACGCATATGGCTATCTCGTTAAGTGTCTTCACAGGATGTGCTGGGGGGGAGGATTCGAGACTGTCGGAACAGAATCAGACTCAAAGTACTCCTTTGCGAAGTGTTGATCGTGAAACAGCGATTGACGCAGGTGTTTTTTTCCTTAGCGAGTCATCTTATTACTGTGTAAGATTAGAGTGTTTGGGAATTGACGAGCGAAGGAAGATTGTTTCAATCGCTTCATCTTGTAACTGTATTCGGCCTAAGATCGTCAACTATGCAGTTGGGAACGGTACGAGAAAAACAGCAATTCGGTTGGATATTCCCAGTGATGAAATGGACACGAAGCCCGTTGCTTTGTCTGTTGTTATTACGGTTCGATTTGCTGACTTAGGTGCGAAGTCGTTCTCTGTCAAATTCTTGCAAACTACGTTCGAAGAGGTGATTTCGTGATCTACGAGTTTCGGTCCACTTGAACCTATTCGGTATGAAGTTTAGTTGTTCTGGCCTGATTCAATAGGGGAAGTATGATGAAAATGAAATGGTTTCGTTACGCTGTCATGGCTTTGGCTATCTTGTGTACATCTGCCGCTATGAGTGGAAGATCCAACAGCAAATTGAATGAAGACCTTGCAGGATCCCTTAGAGGAGGAATGCCGCAGACATATACATGGATCTACTATCCTGATTGCTATTGTGTTCCAGATCCATCATGTCAGACGGACGGTTGTGGGGGGGCATGGCCAATTGCAGATTGCCCGAGTCATAAAGCTGTCCGCAAGGTCCAGAGCGCTGCAGATGAATGGTGTACTGCTGACTGGCCCTCGAGTTTATGGTGGAATTGCGAACATACTCTGGAGTGGGCAACCTGCTCTACCGTAGAAGGAAATTGTGTTATCTATACCCAACAGCAAGATCCGCTGATTCAGACTTGTTCCCAGACCCCAGCAACTGGTACTAATTTAGCGCCACAAGTTTGTGCTGCATATCCCTAATGTACGCTTACCTCCATATTAGACACTATCATGCGATACACTTCCTGTTGCATATTTTTGTTCTTGCTTCTTCAAATTGAATCTTCAGCGATCGGACAAACACCCGAGTTCGACGATGTGCGCAAGCGAGCACTTGCTTTCGTGAATCGCATCGCGTCACAGCCCACTGGTAAGCTGCATGGATTTGTTGAGAGTCCTAATGTGCGACGCGAAGTTTGGTTGGAGTACCGCGGTGACGCGATGTACATCGAACATGAATCGTTCGAGGGAAAAACAGAATTGGAGCGAAAAAAAGCGGAGGAAAGATCAAAGCGTCTGCTTGAGATTTCTGGCTCTAATCCAAAGGCAATCGAATCGTTTGAGCGAAACGTCTCGTATCGTTACTTGCCTTTTCAGCTTGAAGTTCGAATCGAGGATAAACCATTTATTCCGTACGATACCTCGATTGAAGCGATTATGCCGAAGAGTTGGACATGCTTTATTAGGAATAGCCGAGAACCTTTTCTGAGATTTAGTTATTTACTCGATCCCAACACACCTAACGTGAAGGTGTTATGGGACGAAGGACGTAAAGTAGTTCGATTCACGCACGAATCTGATGTGCCTGCTTCCAATCCGCAGCGTGCTTTTGCGACTAGGTACATCGATGTGGATCCTGTTTCGGCGGCAGTAGTTCGTTATGAGACATCAGGAGGCATGTTGTCCGAAATTGGACAATTACATTGGAACCAATCTAGCGGGTACTGGTATGTTGATGAAGGACAGGTCGAATATCATGGAAAATTGCAATCAAAATGGTCTATTGTCGAGTATTCTGCGGATGCGAAGTCCGTACGGCCATCCTTTGCAATAATCGAAGCCAAACTACCTCTTGGAACGCGCATTACCGACTCACGTGCTGGGCGAGATGGAAAAGGCAGAGTAATTCGTTTCGTCGGAGGTGAGAAAGGGAAAATCGAACACGATCTTCGTACTGCTGCCCTAAAGCTTGAGAATTCTTTGAATTGAGTTGGAAAGTTATGGATATGATCAGACGAAATGTTTTCCGTGAAGCTTGCTGCATACTGGTGTTATGTTTTTCGACAGCGTGTTCAAACGTAGCGTTTGCTCTAGAAGGCAATCCTGACGAGGCTGTGTGCGGTGCGAAATGCCTGTTCGTCGTACTTCGAAGCCTTCAAAAAAGTGAAGGACCAGGACGATTCGATCAGGTCACCACTGCTTTGGGGCCACCAACCAAGGATGGATACTCGTTGACGGAATTGAAGTCTTGCGCAAGTCAATTCGGACTGAATGCGGAGTGTCTGCATATGGATTTCAAGACGCTTGTAGAGCTGTCGCGGAAGCATCGCATCATCCTACATATTAAGCCTGGACATTTTGTTCTTTTTTGGAAGTCAACGGACGAAAACGTAGTGGTTTTCGACCCCAACTCGAATGTTCGTTCGATGACCCACAAACAGCTAAACAGCGTTTGGGAGGGGAATTGTTTGGTGATGAGCAACGAACCGATCAGTCTCAGTGACGCGCCTGGCCTCTTTTCAAATTTCTTTCGAAATCTCTTTCTTGCTACAGCAGGTATGTGTGTGTGTGCTTGCACCGCGTTTGTGTTTCGACGCTTGACGCGTCAGCACAAAAGCGTGACGACGACTTCAAACGGACGTTTGCTTGTTTCACTGATGCTTATCTGCCTGGCAGTCTGTGCATGTCATCGGAGCGATAAGAAGTTAAACAATGCAACAGGACCTTTATTTGAATTTATGAGTGAACCGGCGAAGAATCTCGGAAAGCTGCTGCCAAGCAGCGAACCGTTGCTCGTAACTTTTCAGTTTCGAAACTCGGGGAATGCGCCTTTAACTATTGAAAGTTTGTCTCCCTCGTGTAAATGCGCCCGAGCAAGAGCGATTCCAATGAGCGTAGAACCAGGAAAATCTGGAAATGTGGAATTGACTTTAGATAGGCTGAAACTTGGTGAGCAATCCGCCATCGTAACAATTGCGACAAACCAATCAAAATCCGCATCCAAAAAAGTGACAGTCGAATGGGAGATACGCGACGACATCTTCGTGAGACCTTCCACGTTTGCAACAATTGAATTGGTCGCTGGCAATGATGCGGAAACGTCGGTTGACATTAACTCAGAAACTTCATTGCAACCAGAGACAGATCTCACAGCAACGTCGAGTATGGACAAAGAGGTGCAGGGATTGATGCATACCGCATTTATTTCAGGCGAGCAGTGCTACCTTAAGATACTCGCATCAGCTGACATTAAACCTGGACTCTATTATGGGGAAGTGCGACTGTCGAAGAAGAATACCGAATCAGCACTTAGCGTACCATGGTATGTTCAGGTCGCTCAACCGATATCTATTGAACCAGAATTCGTTAGTGTCGTAAATCCAGCGGAGGGCAAGTACGTAGCGCAAGTTGTAGTAAATGCTCTTTCTGATATTGATCTTAAACAGATTTTGGTTCATTTGAGTCGCATCGATAAATCAGTTCAAGAAATCGAATTTGAAAAAACGATGATTTCGGAAAACGATTGCGTACTCGATTTTACTTTTTCGAGTGGGCAATTGGAGAATGTGAATTGTCTAATTATCGAGATCGGTGGAAAGAAATCATTCAAACTGCCGGTAATGCGTGACTAAACTTAAACGGGAGATTGGCTATGCCGTCATTGAGGGCCGAGAAAAGAGCGTTCTTTGCCTTTGCGATGATAGAGTTGGTAGTTGCGATTTCCATCCTCGTGATTTTGGTGTCGCTCGTACTCGTTGGTGTTCAATCAGCACGTGAACACGCCAGGAGGATGCAATGTCAAAACAATATCAGGCAGATTATCATTGGGCTGAATAACATCTGGGAACGGCATGGAACCATTCCGCACCTTTTTGCGAAACAAATCGTCCCAGATGGCGGAATTGAAAGGTCCTTCTCCGTAAATCCCTTTGTCCCAATCGCCGAAGAGTTGTCGATAGCGTTCAAGGCAGTCAATCGTGGTCTTCATTTGGACGACAACTATTTTGACGAATCTTATCCACCGCCAGTCTTAACTTGTCCCAGCTCGGGAATTCGGCTCGGCTATCGCTTGAATTTTGGAATGGCTCCCACGCGCGGGCGGGGTCTACCAAATCCAGAACCGCTTTTTGCAGTAGGAGGTTTTAAGCAAACTCGGTTGGTACAAGTTACGGACGGTTTGAGCAACACGGTTGCTATCGCAGAACGCATTCCCAGTGATTCTGAGTACTTTCCGAGAGCAATCGTCCAGACGACACAAGCGAATTCGTTTGCCGAAATGCCCAGTTTTTGTAATTTCTCAACGGGGGTCGTGATGCCGCGTCAAGACTGGTGGGTACCTTTGCTAGAGGAATGTGGGTACGAACATTCTGTGTCACCAAATCATCGAAACGTCGATTGTATATGTGTTTTGTCGCCATCGACTCGTGACGTGAAGTTTCGTTGGCAAATCGCCGCACGAAGTTTTCACTCGGGAGTAGTAACTGTTGCAAAA
Organism: Pirellula sp.; assembly: GCA_040080875.1. Lineage (GTDB taxonomy): Bacteria > Planctomycetota > Planctomycetia > Pirellulales > Pirellulaceae > JBKCUI01. The sequence continues at coordinate 840 of JBEBHM010000325.1, read as the reverse complement.
ATGGATAGTTCGATTCAAGCTATAACTTCGAGCATCGATCTAAAGACATGGCAATCGCTGGGCACACACCATGGAAATGAGGTAATCAATGCTCTTGAAGTTGAATAATAGGCAGTTGCGAGATTTCCGTCTTTCATGAGAGAAGCAAGGCCGCCCTGACCTTCTTCTTCAAAAGAATCGCGATGGCAGTTTGACTCCAAAGGATCGAGCAGAACTTTGTGAGTTTGAACCACTTGAACATTTGGGACGCATACTCAAAGCACGACTACGGCAAAAAACTGGATGATCGACGCTGCCACTTTACCTCTAGGTTCGCTTCCTAAGCGACTTTGCCCAATTCGATTCTGTTTCTGTAAACGGCGGATTCGGTGGCTGATCGTAGTCCATCGTGTAGTAACGTCCGTCTCGATAGCAAGCGTCGATGATTGGTTGCAACTCCAGCACGACGTCGCGATCTTGGCTGCGCAATGGGATCGCTATGTTGGGAAGCTTATCCTGCAACGGAACTCCGATGCCAGCCGCCACCCATGGCCGAGTCACGCGACGAATGCAAATCTTGTAGGGGGCTTGATGTGCGCTGGGCCACTCGTGTTCAGGCATCGCCAAGACGAATTCGCCGCCACGCAACAAATCGATTTCCACCAAGTTGACCATGCCCTGAATGTACTCCGATTGTTTCTTGCGATACGCAACTCGACCGGCCGGCATCGTTTTATTTGCGGGACTTAGCAACTCGATCACGGTTACAACGCGATTGCCGCTTCCCGAGTCCACAATTTCTAAGTGACGCTGCGGAGGAGATTCCATTGGGATCGGGACTTCGAACGGATCAGCGACTAC
>JBEBHM010000324.1:0-9269 GCA_040080875.1 Pirellula sp. | reverse complement strand
CCGCTGGATAAGATCCTCGTGGAGTTTTGGCCGGAAACGGAAGGCTCTCGATCGTTCGGTGAGACCGACAGCCAAGGTCGATTCAAGTTGATGACCGACGACGGAAAGACGGCCGGTGCTTCGGTTGGAAACCATCGAATCATCCTCAAAGATTCTGCCGTTCACGGGGATAAGTTCATGGGGCGTGCTGCAGAAAACGTTGACCTGTCCAATGGCAGAAAACCAAGGATCTCTGACAAATATGGAAATCCAGAAACAACCAAACTCGTTCAACGTGTCGAAGCTGGGAAGAAAAACGAATTCAACCTCCAAACAACGAAATGACGATTTTCCCCACGAGTGTCTTGTGTCGTCAAATTTTCCGGTCTTGAGGCTTGTTAGTAGGGTTGTTGCAATGCGTCGCATAGAAATTTCATGAGCGGCTTGGCGTCGGCGAACGCGATTGCAATGCGCTCAAGCGCATCAGGCTGAAGAAACTCTTTGTCGCTTATTGGAGTGACGCCAGCAAAGCTTTTGCGACGCAGGTCGGCGATGGCTGGATGGGATGGATCGATTCCTCGAGGCGCGGTCTTCAACGACTCGCCGTCGAGTTTGTATCGGCTCAAGAAACTTTTGTTGGCGCTAGCTTTCTTCCAATCGGCAGGATGCTCCACGATCGCAGTACGAATCGCCTGAAGTGCGTCGGCAGGAGGCATCCATATGCCTGCAGCCAGAAAACATGCGTCAGGTTCAAGGTGAACGTACAAACCCGGAGCATGGACGTCACCTCCGATGGAATGTCGAAAATGAATACCGACATTGGTCTTGTACGGAGTCTTGTCTTTTGCAAATCGAGTATCACGATACACACGCATGATGGAGCCCCCCACGCGCTTGGGTTCGGCCAAGAGATAGCGAGAAAGTTTCGCGACATGAGGCTTCATCTGCGTTACGAATTCGAGGGCCGGCGCGAACACATCGGCTTCGTAACGAGTCTTGTTCTCCGCGAACCACTCGCGATCGTTGTTTGCTTTCAATTCGCGAAGAAAAGTAAAGAGCCGGGGCGAAAAAGGGGACTTGTGGGTCGAGCTCGATTTTGACATAGATTTACCAAAGTGGAGTGGAAGCAAAGATTTCGTGCAAGATTTGGACCGCAGGTGTTATTTATCTATTGCAGACTATTTACTCGAATTCGTCCAGTAAAAGACCGTTGGAAACGAATAACTGCAAGACGAATTTTTTTGAGGGGATTCCGCGAGAAAAGCGACATTGTACGTGTCGGTCGCTTGGATTCAGTCTGAATTAATCGGACGTCTACCTCAGTTCCATAGAGCCAACTAGGAAATCCGCCATGCCCCGTACAGCCTCACTCGGTACCGGCACCTCCAGTATCGCTATGAGTAGAGTAGTCACCCGCCGATTTGTCACCCGCCGATTTGTCACCCGCCGATTTGTTGCTGGCCGATATGTCGAACACGGTATGTTGCTTCAACGGTTGGCAGCCTGCTTCATCGGGTTCTTCATTTGCGGTGATTGCCTCGGATTGGGGCACGACATCATCGACAACGAGCGAAGCGAGTCGTCCAGTCGAGCCGAGGCCACTTTGCAAATGCTTGCCAACACCGATCTTGGTTTGGCGCGTGCGATACGATTGCAGCGGGCGGTGGAATCCACCTTGAAAGAGCGAGACTATTCTCAGGCAGCCGAGATTTTTGATCGGGACTTGCGAGGTAGGAAGCACGGCAGCAATGTACAGGAATGGATCCTGGCAGCTGTCGCCCATTCCCATCTAGGTCATTTCGACGACGCATTCGATTACTTGAACGAAGCCATCGGACGCGGATTGGAACTGAGTTCCATGGCGATTGACGATGAACTCACGCGACTGGGAGCCAAACAACATCTTGGTTCCGATCCTCGCTATGCACAATACCTGGAGCGCATCGAAGGCCTGCGGAATACATGGCGAGCGGACTTAAACCCATCACGCTATGGCGTGGCTTCGCCCAAGCGAGAACTATTGAGCGAATTGCAAGAACTGAGTTATACGATGGAACCATCGGAGTTTGCTCGCAGGCTGTCGGAATTCAACGATTACCCGGTGCCAACCCAATCCAATTGTTGGGTGCGTTACGAGTATTTTGGAACCGACAAAAGCTACCCGTTCTACGTGTACATCCCACCATGCTACGATGCCCAGAAATCGACCGGGATGATTGTTTATTTGCATGGTGAGCTAAGCTCGAAGGGCCGGGGCGACAAGACCGAGTCGAGAACCTTTCTTTCGGACAATCCGTATCAAGATGTCGCAAGGAGCAACAATTTGTTATTGCTCTGCCCAGTGGTGTCGAATGACCACAACTGGTGGGAACAATACGGTCTCAATGCCTTGATGGGCGAGCTCACGATGGTCAAGAAAATATTCAATGTGGACGACAACGCAGTTTGGTTGTCGGGTCACTCCAAAGGAGGCACGGGTGTGTTTGGAGTCGCGATCAACGCGCCATCCAACTTTGCTTCATTTTATCCGATGAACGCGACTCCCATTCCAACTCGACTCGGCAACCTGCAGCATCGCCCGATCTATTCGACCTATTCCAGCAAGGACGCGCAGTTCCCCATCGAGCGAATGTCCTCGCTATGGAAAGCGGCTGTGAACGAAAACGCCAACTGGATGTTTCGCGAGCAACAGGGACACAGCCATAGTTACTCGTCCTACATCGATCAAGAGTTGCCAAACATGACTCAGCATATGTTTAGCACAAGGCGTCCGCCGTTACCGTCGCGGATCGTCTGGGAGACTTCGTTGAACGCGATGACCGGTTGCGATTGGCTCCGAGTCGAGCGAGTCACGCCTGGCAAGAATCGCGCAGCATGGCATGACCGACCTGCCTATGCTGTCATGCAACCGGAACAGGATTCCAAAGCCGATTCGGGGCGACGCTCATGGGAAGATGTCGGTAAAATTCGAGCCTTTCTAAGCGGCAACTCCATCAACGTCGAGACGTCGCAAATCGGTGAGTTCAGCGTTCGATTGAGTCCTCAAATGGTGGACTTTCGATACCCGGTCAAAGTGTTCTTGAACGGCAAATTAGTTCGCGAGGAACAATTGAGCATGGACAATGACATTATGCTCAATTACTTCGACAAGGAAGCCGACCGCCAACGCATCTGGTGCAACGTCTTGCGGGTGAATGTTTCTTCAGGTGTCTAATACTACAGTGCAGAGTGGCGTTGAGCCTACCATTACAAAGCGCCCAACCGGTTTTGCGGAGCAAAACCGCCACATGTTTCGCTGTAGTACTAATTGACGGCTAGTGCACCCATCAAACATGGGACTTGGTGCGGCGAGAAATGATGTAAGTCTGAACCACGAAACACACGAAGCACACGAAAATAAGGCGAGGAGACGGAAGGTCTTGACGGATTGTCAAAATTCGAGAGCTATCGGATCATGAGACCTTGGTTTGGTGTTTGCAGGGTAATGGATTGGAATGCGAGCGAGTCGAGCGGATTGTCATTTAATCCCATTTTGCAATTCAATCCAATTCATTCCCTTTTTTCGTGTGATTCGTACTTTTCGTGGTGAATCGCTCTCGAGACTACCAACGCTGTGCAGCCTGAGCGGTCCTGAGAATTTCAGTCGCTTCATTGCTCATGCCATACTGATTCGATGGTTGGTTTAGCTCCAGGAAGATAATGTATTTGGAGTGCTCAGCGCCTGCGTAGATGATGGGCGCGGGAGCGATTTGCATTACGCTCGTGACCCGGTTGTTCCAACGTGAGGTAAAGAGTTGGCCTCCCAAACTTTGCTCGGGTCGCAGTTGATAGAACTGAACCATCAGGTTCGCTAGATTGGTTGGATCGCCCGTGATGCCGTGCAAGTTGATTCGTTTTAAGGATTGCGAAGCATCAAAGTAATAGGTCAGTGATCCGGCGATATCATTCGGTTGAGTGCCGGTAATCAGGGGAACCCTCAGACCATCCATACGCACGTCGGAGGTCACCGTGGTAACTCTGGCAAATCTCTGCGGCAACCAACCAGGTGTCACATCGAATCTAAGCACTTCCCGTAAATCCGTAACGGCTCCGCCACCGACGGTGGCTTGCGGATGATGTTGCATTTGCGTTAGGGACGGAACACCGAGAGTGTAATCCCAGAGTTGGTCAGTGCTACCGGGAATGGGCGAGGAAGGTCCGGACCGGGTCTCCATGATAGGCCCCGCCGAAGCAGTCGGCGCGACATAGCCCACATAGGCTGGATTCCCACTTGGTTGCGAAGATGGGTTGGCCTGTGAGTACTGGCTGGGTTGGGCGTGCTGGACGGGTGATGCATATCCGTTGGGGCTATACATAGTTCCGTTTGGCGATCCGTTTGGGCCTAATGCGTAGACCGTTGCCGGTCCATAGGAGGTCGAAACGACTTGTCCATTTTGAGAATACATCGATTGGGGTGCAGAGTTGGGCAACTGGGGTGCCGAGTTGGGCAAAGGAGTGTTCGCGGGCCAACCGACGGTGCTATTGCCGCCAAGTATCGCAGGATTCGTCCCGTACGCCCCGGTTAGAGAAGCAGGATCCAAAGCGTTGGGCGCCGCGTTCGTGTTTCTGCTAGGATCGTTGGGAGCGGGAGCGCTGATGTTGGCCAGCGATCGGCGAAACGAATTCCCGATGTCTGTTTCGAAGGCTGCGTACGGGCCTCCGACTGCCGCAGTGAGAACAGTGACGATACCAAGCGGTCTGTGCAAGAAATTGTTAAGCATGGATGTACTCGGAGTTGGCCAACTGCCAAACTCGCGCCGATGAGTTGCACTTTACACATCCATGTGCTGTGTGTTGGATAGGGTGACTCCGATTGGAATCAGTCGACTCTTCGACCTGTTCCCGCATGTCCCTGCAGTCAATGCATGGCCGTTCACTGAGAATTCTGCAATCCGCGTCTGTCGTGCGGAGTTTGCGAAACGTTGCGCGCGTCGCGATCGAAACGCATGGGCAATCTGAAACTGCACATTCACGGGCTTGTCGTTTCCTGGAAGCGGCGAATGCTGGGCGGGGCATGATTTTCAGGCTACAATACTTCACAATCGCAATATTCCGCCTCATGGTTGCGTTCCTTTCCCCTCCTGTGTTCGTCACACCTTCATCGAGACTCTCCCATGCTTACTCGTATTCGAATATTCTTGGCTGCCAGCGCAGCGTCGGTTTCCATGCTGTCGGGCGCGAGCTTACTGAACGCGACCGAACCCACCGCGACCAAGAACATTGTCTTTATCGCTGGAGGTCGTAGTCATGATTTCGGCTCGCACGAACACTATGCAGGTAGCCGAATTTTGGCAGAGGCGATTCAGAAAACGGACCCGAATGCCAAAGTCGACGTTATTCAAAACGGATGGCCTAAAGATGACTCCATGCTCGATACTGCCGATTCGATCGTGATTTATTCCGATGGCGGTGGTGGCCATCCATCGCTTCCGCACCTGGAGCGACTCAGGAAGCAAATGGATCGAGGCGTTGGGTTCGTGTGCATTCACTATGCGGTGGAAGTGCCCAAGGATCGAGGTGGACCAGAGTTCCTCAGTTGGCTCGGTGGCTATTTCGAAACGAATTGGTCTGTGAATCCGCATTGGGATGCAAAATTTGAATCGCTTCCCAAGCACCCAATCACTTCGGGAGTGAAACCGTTTCAAGCTCGCGATGAATGGTATTTTCATATGCGATTCCCGGATGACATGAAGGGAGTGACACCAATTCTGTCGGCCGTGCCGCCAGCTTCCACGATGGATCGTGCCGATGGTCTACACAGCGGAAACCCAACAGTCCGCAAAGAAGTTGCTCGCGGAGACAAGCAACACGTGGCTTGGGCCACCGAACGTCCCAACGGTGGTCGTTCATTCGGATTCACTGGCGGACATTTCCATTGGAATTGGGGTCGAACCGAACCCACCCGACTTGTCGCCAACGCCATTCTTTGGACAGCCCATTTGCCAGTCCCTGAAACCGGAGCCGTTGTCGAACAAAAAAATGTCGAGCAATTAAAAGCCAATCAAGATGAACCGGTCCCAACGGATCCTAACAAGTTCGACCCAGAGAAGATAACCAAAACATTTCAATTGATTTCGTCGAACGATGTGCGACCGAACGGTGGGCTCCCGAACGATGGGCGCACGAGCGACAAGGCTGTGGATGGGTTGGTGGTGGGCAACGGGCTCAAAGCGTCCTTGGCCGCGTCGGAGCCGATGCTCAAAAGTCTCACCAATATCGACGTGGACCACAAAGGGCGGATTTGGGTTTGCGAAGTCGTAAATTACCGCAAGCACCGAGACGATCGCAAGGAAGGTGACCGGATTCTCATTCTGGAGGATACCAATCAAGACGGAGTCGTAGACACCTCAAAAGTTTTCTATCAAGGTCGCGACATCGACTCGGCGCTTGGTTTATGCGTATTAGGCAACCGCGTGCTGGTCAGTGCGGCGCCCTACGTTTGGGAGTTTATCGACGAAAACGGCGATGACATCCCCGATTCCAAGAAAGCCATCCTTACGAAAACGGGGGATGCTCAGCACGACCACTCGGTGCATTCGTTTGTATTTGGGCCGGATGGCAAGCTGTACTTTAATTATGGCAATACAGGCCATCGTTTATGCGATTCCAATGGGAATCCAATCAAGGATCGATGGGGTAGAGAAATCAACGATGCAGGCAAACCCTATCGGCAGGGCATGGTCTTTCGTTGCAACGAAGATCTAAGCGACATGGAGGTGCTCGGTCACAACTTTCGAAACAACTATGAAATCTCAGTCGACTCATTTGGTGCCCTCTGGCAATCGGACAATGACGACGATGGCAATCGAGCGACCCGCATCAATTTCGTGATGGAGTTCGGAAACTATGGATATGTCGAAGAGACGACCGGAGCGGGCTGGCAGTCCGATCGAACCAACCGCGAAAGCGATATTCCAAGCCGTCACTGGCATCTCAATGATCCAGGAGTCGTCCCCAATCTGATTTTGACGGGAGCAGGATCCCCCACAGGGATCACCATTTACGAGGGGGCTTTGTTGCCGGAGCGATTTCGAAACCAAATCATTCACTGTGACGCAGGGCCCAGCGTCGTGCGGGCCTACGTGACCGAGTCCAAGGGAGCGGGTTATTCGGCCAGCATTGAGAACATCGCGGTTGGTGAACACGATCCGTGGTTTCGACCTGCCGACGTTAGCGTCGCACCCGATGGATCGCTCTTCGTATCCGATTGGTACGATCCAGGAGTAGGTGGGCACAATATGCAGGACATGGAGCGAGGTCGACTGTTTCGCATTGCTCCACCGGGCGTAAACTACTCGGTTCCGAAGCTGGACTTCACAACGGCAGCGGGTGCCGTCAATGCATTGCGAAATCCGAACAACGCCGCTCGATACATGGCGTACAAGGCGTTGGTCCGGATGGGTGCGGGGGCGGTGTCCGAATTGAACAAACTCGCCATGGATGCTAACCCACGCATGCGAGCCCGCGCGCTCTGGTTGCTCAGCAAGTTAGAGGATACGGCAAAGGTCGTAAAGCAAGCGTCCAAGGACTCCGACCCGGATGTGCGATGCACCGCCATCCGCATTGCCCGCCAAGCCAATTTCGCTACCAAAGATTACGTACCGGGCTTGCTTGGCGATGCGAGTCCCCGCGTATTGCGCGAGTTGGCCGTCGCATTGCGCGAAGACAAGTCAGACGAGATGCCTGGCTACTGGGTCAACCTAACTAAAAAATTCGATGGCAAAGACCGATGGTATCTCGAAGCGCTTGGGATTGCGGCCATGGATCGATGGGAAAGTTGCTTGAATGCATGGCTCAGGATTTCGCCTGACAAGAATAGTCTTGCTAGTCAACAAATCATATGGCGAAGCCGCGGTCCAAAAGCCGCGCAGTTGCAGGCTGAGATGCTTCGCAATGGCAAGATCAAAGAATCCGATATTCCAGCTTTGTTCCGTGCGCTCGATCTTCAGGATGCCGAGAGTCTCAAGAAAGCACTCCGAACGCTCTTGGATCTCGCGTCGAACGATTCGGCGTCCGAGCAACCCAAACGAGATCGCATCGTTGTCGAGGCGCTCATGCGATTGGACGATCTGGACGTTCAAGCCGATGACAAACTGATGCAAGCCGTCCGTCGACATCTGGGTCAGCTCAAGGATGATCCGAGCCAGCTAAGGATGATCCAAAAGCTCAAGGTCCCTGTCACGACCGAACGCATGATCGAGCTTGCGCTTGCGTGGGGTGCCAATACGCAATCGGTTCAGGCATTGGATCTGGCGGCAGAACAAGGTGGCTTGGCCAAGCTCGTAAAATTACTGTCGACAAAAGATCCCGACGAACGCATCGTCAGCTTGTCTAAAGTGCTTTCGCTCAGCAATCGGAGAGACGTCCACGATGCCTTATTGTCCTTGATCGAGCAAGAGGGTGTGGCAAAAGCCGTTAAAGTGGATGCAGCCGTGGGACTTGCTCGCAACAAATCCATGCATTCCAAGTTAATCGAGTTGGCCAAAGCCGACAAATTGCCTGTCGATGCGAAAATGGTGATTGGTGCGACGCTTCGAAACTCGGACGACAATGCCGTCAAGACGGCGGCCCGCGAGTTGTTTCCAACGCTCAAGACATCCCAAAACCAACTTCCGCCCATGGAGGTCTTATTGAAACGAAATGGAAATGCTGCCAGCGGAAAGGTGCTCTATATGGGTGTTGCAACTTGTTCGCAGTGCCACATCGTTGGAACAGAAGGCAAAAACGTTGGACCCAATTTGAGCGAAATAGGCAACAAATTATCCAAAGAGGCGATGTACGTATCCATCTTGGCTCCCAGCGCTGGCATCAGCCACAACTTCGAATCGTATGCTGCTCGAACTGACGACGATGAAGTCGTCGTGGGATTGATGGTTTCTGATGCTCCGGAGAGTGTCACCATCCGAGATGCCAAGGGGATCGAACGGACCATCCCCAGAAAGAACCTGTCGGAACTGAAAAAGCAAGAAAAGTCCTTGATGCCCGAGAGTCTCCAAGAGACCATGGATGTGCAAGGGATCGTGGACTTGGTGGAATACTTGATGTCATTGAAAAAGTGAGCGGAATGATCTTGAGAAAACGTAGATTTCTGGACACTTTTCGGCGATCGCCAGTACAAACAAGCTCGTTCCCAGGCTCCTGCCTGGGAACGAACTGTCTTGGAGGCTCTGCCTCCTGCATCGATGAATTCAACGTTGATAAGGCAGGCGGAGCCTGCAATTCATCTGGTTCCCAGGCAGAGCCTCCAAGAC
>JBEBHM010001059.1:0-2434 GCA_040080875.1 Pirellula sp. | reverse complement strand
CGGAGAGCAAATCCAGGGGGCTGTGCTTACGGAAATGGAAGATGTCACTACTCGGCACAACCAAGTCGTCGAGAGACGAGAAGGGGAGACCCTCGAAGATCAGATTTACCAGGGTATCGAGAGCACACAGGTTGGTTTCGATGCTAACGGCAATATTGCGTTAAAATTTATCGCCAGTTCCGAAATGCAAAAACAGCTTCAGGCCGCGATGCAACGGGTGGATGCTGATCCCGAGTTGAAAGCTAAATTCGACGCTCAACGAGCCAGAAAGTACGAAGAGTTCCGTGATAGAGAAGCTAATCGAAGACTGGTGGACTAGTTCTACCGAAAGAGTATACCAACAGCCGTTCGCGGCCTTGCTTGTTGCACAGGGTCATCGAGTCGTTCATGTAACTCGGCATTGCGGAATGGAGCTTGGGAAAGATGTAATTTCTATTGACCCCGACGGTATGATCCATGCGTTTCAGCTCAAGACGTGCAAAGGGGCTCGTTTTTCCCTGTCTGAATGGCAAAGGGACATTTCCAATCAACTGTCGGATCTCGTCGAGAGTCCTTGTATTCACGCTTCTTTTGGAACCAGCAAAGATCATCAGCCATGGTTGGTCGTAAATGGGGGAGTGGAGGAGGAAGTCACTCGAGCCATCGAAGACCGAAACGTGGAGTACATTCGGCGTTTCGGAAGGCGGCTCAAGATCAAGGTACTCGGTGATCTTGTGAAAGAAACGTTAGAGTACAAAGAGGCTATTTGGGCAACTACTCCGCAATACATCAAATTGCTCCTCGAAGCGTATCTCGAAAATGGCAAACGAAATTTTGATAAAGCTCGATTTTCAACGCTTCTTGGCTTTCTCTTTGCACCATCAAGCGTCGGCCATGAGAAATCCGATCTAAGACGCAGAATAACCCTAGCCCCAATTCTGACGACATTTGCGTTGAGAAACCATTCGGCAGAAGAAAACTGGTGCGCTGAGATAGACGCGATGACCATGTGTTGGTCATACATACATGCCGCTGAACTAAAGGTAGGATTGCCATCGACTGAGACAAGGCAGACCAAAGATGCCGTTTTTTGTTTGATCCTTCGCTCAATGGAAGGGTTGTACGGCGAAGTCCAAAACAATCCAACTCTCTTTCAGGAAGGACTTGAGTATGCGTTTGGATGGGTTCGGTTGAGATCGATATGGGTGCTGGGTGTATTGTCGGCACTCGCTCTGCATAAACGATCCGTCAACACGCCAGACGACCAATTGGAAAATCTGATCGATCAAGTATTCCAATGCGAAAACACTCGGCCACTGATTTGGGGAGAGGCGGTGGTACCTCAATTCTTGGCTATCGTTTTGTCGTCTATCACAAAATCAGCACACGTTTTCAATGAGGCACCACTTCTGATGTTGTGTGACGCGATCACAACAATGAATGACATTAATTCGAAAAATGCGATGGCCACGCCTTACATTGGTCCCGATCAATATCTTCACCACCTAAGGCATCCAGTAGCCCCAGATTTGCAGTTCGACAACGCTGGTTACAGTTGGTACCTTTCGTCAATTATTGACATGATGACATCGCTTGGATGGCGCCAGCAACTCGCTCTCAAGTGGGACAAAATTAGCCAGATTCGATCTGAATGGTTTGAATGCAGAAATGAATGGGAGGAATTTGTATGGCGAGCCGAACAAGGTACCAATCTGACTGGCGCTTTCGATGTTCCGCAGTCATGGGCAAAGTTGCTTGAGCACGTCAAGAATCTTGATGACACGAAAGTGGATAACCATTTTGGTGGCTCAACAGCTCTCGCGCTTCTCTACTTAATGGCTTTCCCCCATCGAGTATCCCGCACCTTGATACGATCGATATTCGTTTCTGCTTTGCAATTGGGAAACAAAGGATGTGTTGACTAGTATCTCGCTCAAAGGGATAGCCGCTGGGGCCACCTATCCTTTGCGGGCTGATGTTCGACGCAGCCGACAACGCTCTTGCGGGAGAGACTGTGCTTCCACGTCGGGAAAACTTCCAAAGCGGGAGACAATCGAGCGGAAACCACAAGCGATTGATTCCCGTTTCCCTCGATCCAATGACCAAAGCTTGGTTGAATTGATGCGACAAGAGTTGGTCCTCATCCAATTCGGATATGCTTGGACGCACATGTGTACTTTCGCCCCCATATGCCGCGCAGTTTTCGATCCGCTTCTCTAGAATTCCTTCATGTCTCGATTCCGATCGGCACTGACGCCATGTAAGCATGGACCCGACGACGCAACTAGAATCTGCACTCGGGGAAACGCAATACTCGATGTGCAGCGCGGGGGCGGCAGGAGGCGGATCGATTTCCGTGGCCGGAATTCCGGCATCGGCCATCCTGGCAAAACCAGGGAGCAGTTCGGGGAGCAAGGAGAATCTGTTGGCAATTGCCAACACTTTTGTACCAGGG
>JBEBHM010000323.1:0-9273 GCA_040080875.1 Pirellula sp. | reverse complement strand
TCCAAATTCTCACCAATCACCCCTACCTCGCATCATAACCGAGATTGGGGGATAGCCAGCGTTCGGCAGTCGATATGGGCCAGCTTTTGCGTTTCGCGTAATGTTCGACTTGATCGCGAGTGATCTGGTCGACTGCAAAATATCGTGCTTCCGGATGGGAAAAATACAAGCCACTCACGGAGGACGCGGGCCACATCGCATAGCTTTCGGTCAGCGATATACCGGCTCGATTCTCCACGTCCAGAAGCTTCCAGAGCGTCTGTTTCTCGGTGTGGTCAGGGCAGGATGGGTAGCCAGCCGCAGGTCGAATGCCGCTGTACTTTTCATCGATGAGGTCCTCTTTGGTGAGCGATTCTTGGACCCCCCAATCCTTGCGGACCCGCTCGTGCAACATCTCTGCAAACGCTTCGGCCAGACGATCCGCACACGCTTGAACCAAGATGGCTTTATCATCCTCTGCAGAACCGCGAAGCTGTTTGGCCAAATCGTCCACACCATGCCCCGCTGTAACAGCAAAGGCACCGAGATAATCCGGTTTGCCAGCCGGAGCGATGTAGTCCGCGAGGCTTCGAAACGCCTTTTGATCGACCCGTTCCCACTGCTGCCTCAACATTTCGAATCGCACCAGCTCGTCCGAACGGGAGTCGTCTTGATACAGGACGATCGTATCGCCCAGGCTCGCTGCCGGGAAGAATCCATAGACGCCTCGCAACTGAATGGTCGAATCCCTTTCAAACTGATCGAGCACCTTTTGGGCGTCTTGGTACAGCTCATTGGCGATCTCGCCCACCACCGGGTCTTGGAATATCTTGGGGTATTTGCCCTTAAGTTCCCAAGTCATGAAGAAAGGGGACCAATCGATGTATGGACGCAACTCGGCCACGTTGGTCACGACGTTTTGGACACCGAGGAACGAAGGTTTGGGTACGGAGTAGCTGAGCCAGTCAATGTTGAATTTTCGGTTCTGGGCTTCCGAGAAATCGACCAGCTTTCGATCGCGTCGCATTGCGAAACTGGCTCGTTCCTCTTGTTGTTTTTCTTTCACCTCGATGCCAAAAGCTTTGCGGCTATCTGGATTGACAAGTTTCTCCACCACCGGCACACTTCGCGAGGCATCCAAGACATGGACGACTTCATGTTGATAGTGCTGAGCAATCTTGACCGCCGTATGTTTGGCGCTAGTCGTGGCACCCCCGATAAGCAATGGGATGTCAAAACCCTCGCGTTGCATCTCACGGGCGACATGTACCATTTCATCCAGTGAGGGCGTTATCAATCCTGACAATCCGATAACTTGCGCTCCGAGTCTTTTGGCTTCTGATAGGATCTTCTCGCACGGGACCAACACTCCGAGATCGATGACTTCGAAATCATTGCAAGCCAGTACGGTCCCTACGATGTTCTTGCCGATATCGTGCACGTCCCCTTTGACCGTCGCGAGCAGGACCTTGCCGCGGCTGGTATGGGTCACGGCTCCCGCCGCACCTGCCGCCGCCTTTTCCGCTTCCATAAAAGGCGTCAGGTAAGCCACGCTCTTTTTCATCACGGCAGCCGACTTAACCACTTGAGGTAAGAACATTTTGCCTTGCCCGAAAAGGTCGCCGATGATATTCATGGCGTCCATGAGCGGACCCTCGATGACCTTGAGCGGTCGGCCTAACTTGACGCGAGCCTCTTCGGTATCGACCGCAATGAAGTCCGAGATACCTTTGAGCAATGCATGGCGAAGACGCTCTTCGACGGTCCCTTCGCGCCACGCGTCGACCTTGGCGGGCCCTTTGTCCTTGGCCTTGACCGTCTCAGCGAAATCGATCAGTCGTTCGGTGGCATCTGGTCGTCGATTGAGCAATACATCTTCGACCCTTTCGCGTAGCTCGGGCTCGATTTCATCGTAGACCTCAAGCATCTCGGGGTTCACGATTCCCATGTCCAAGCCCGCGTTGATAGCGTGGTACAGGAATACGGCGTTCATCGATTCGCGTACGGTGTCGTTTCCACGGAACGAAAAGGACACGTTGCTAACTCCGCCGCTGGTGCGAACGCCTGGACATTCCTTCTTGATGGAGCGCACGGCTTCGATGAAATCTACTGCGTAGTTCGCGTGCTCTGGTAAACCGGTGCCGACGGTCAATATGTTTGCGTCAAATATGATGTCTTCTGCCGGGAAACCATTTTCGACAAGGAGTTGATAGGCCCGCTTGCAAATGCGAACTTTGTTCTCGTAGTCAGCAGCTTGGCCCTGTTCATCGAACGCCATGACAACCACGGCCGCACCAAACGTATGAACGATTTTGGCTTTGCGAAGAAACTCCGCTTCACCCTCTTTCAGACTGATAGAATTCAAAATCGGTTTGCCCGGTGAATGGCGCAAACCAACCTCGAGAATCTCCCACTTGGAGCTATCGATCATCAACGGGACTTTGGCGATGTCCGCTTCGTGTAGGACGAGATTCAAAAACGTGCTCATGGCCGCAGCACCGTCGAGCATTCCCTCATCCATATTGACGTCAATAACGTTGGCACCACCCTCGACTTGAGCTTTGGCGACGCTGATCGCGTCCTCAAACTTGCCCTCTTTGATCAATCGAGCAAATTTCCGAGAGCCGGTTACATTGGTTCGTTCACCGATCATCACGAACGGATTGTTGGCGCGAAAGACCAAGGGTTGATTGCCGGAGAACTGCGTAGGCCGTTTCGGCCCTTTTTTCTTGCGAGGTGTAATCCCTTGGACCGCTTCGCCGATCGCTTGGATGTGGGCCGGAGTAGTGCCACAGCAGCCGCCAACGATGTTGACCCAACCCTCATTCGCGAAGTCGCGTAGGAAGCTGGCCGTCTTGGATGGCGTCTCATCAAATTCACCCAATGCATTCGGCAATCCAGCGTTCGGGTAACAACTGATTCGAACATCGGAGATGTTGGCAAGTCGTTCGAGGTATGGACGCATTTTGTCTCCGCCCAATCCACAGTTCAGCCCGACACTTAGCATCGGGTAGTGAGATACCGCGATCCAAAACGCTTCCAGATCTTGGCCCGGCAACGTTACCCCGCCGTCAAATACCGTCGTCGAAAGCATGACCGGGCATCGTTGGCCGCGTCTGGCAAAGACGTTTTCGATCGCAACCAAACAAGCCTTGAAATTCAACGTATCGAACGAAGTCTCAGGCAATAGTAGGTCGGCGCCACCATCGAGCAATCCGTCAACGTTGACTTCATAGCTTGCCACCATTTGGTCAAAACTGAACGCGCGGGTAGCGAAGTCTCCTTTGGCATTCATCGACAGCTGCACCGAAGTGGGGCCGATGCTGCCGGCTACAAATCGATGCTTGGAGGGATCGCGCCTGAGGTGCTCTTCGACCGCAGAACGAGCGACTTGGGCGCCTGCTTTGGAGATCTCATAAGCGAACTCGGAAAGCTTGGTCTCAGCCAGACCGATCAAGCTCGCATTGAACGTGTTCGTCTCGATAATGTCCGAACCTGCGTTCAAATATTCGGTATGGATACTCTTGATGATCTCGGGCTGGGTTAACACGAGCAAGTCCGTAGCTTTGGACAAGTCCGCCGGATGGTCTTTGAACCGTTCGCCACGGATGTCGGCTTCGGCCAGCTTCTTTTGAAAAATGAGGGCACCCATCGAGCCATCCAGAAGCAGAATGCGCTCCTCCATCAACTCCAATAGCAGCCCTTCGGTATCCGTTTGTGCCCGCGTTAACATGCATGATCCCAATGTTTATGAAACTAATTCAGTCGCTGGTATTCTACTTTCTGCGAGATTTCCTCAAAGGAGCCAGTGTCCCCCTAGGGCCAATTGATGGGAAAATTGCAGATGTTTGACAATTATTCCGAATTTGTCTGTCGTAAGCCGTCAACTCATCCCTCATCCCTCATCCCTACTGCGGAATAAGTTCCAAACATACGATTCGATTTGCACCTCGCACATAGACCAAGCCATGCGAAAGGACAGGTGGGGCCCAACTCGGTTCCTCAACCAGCGGCGTTCCGTCCGTAGGATCGGGAATGTTTCCTAAGTGCATTTGAGAGACCACCGATAGCTTGTCAGACTTGAGCTCGATCAGTTGCAATAAGCCGGTTTCCCCGAGCAACAATGCATGAGAATCGACGATCAAGCCGGTCGTTCGATCGCGATTGCGGACCGTCCAAGTTACCCCCGGCATTGCTGATGCTCCACCGTCAGTCATCGGGGACAAATCCAAGCATCTCAAGTCGGTGTCCGGTTGGTTTCGGCCGTTGCTGCCGATCAGCATGTTTTCATGTAGCAACGGCGTGGACCAATGCGATCGCAAAAGCTGTTCCTTGCGAGTCGCTCCGTCTTTGTAAAGCACGCTAAACTTGCCGTTATTCAAAGACAGCAGACTGCAACCGATTTCATAACACTCCGAGATCAGGATCTTGTTGTTCCAGACGATCGGGGACGATGCGTTGACGCTTTCGAGCATTGCGGCTCGCCATGGATAAAATACTTCACCGGATCCGTCGTTGGGATCAAAGGCAAGTAAGCCTTCGCGCACCAACGCGAGACAAGTGTCTTTGCCATCGACTTGGCGAATCACAGGCGCCGAGTAACTGGCCAGGTAATTTCCGACCCGATAGAGTTCCTTGCCGGTTATTTTGTCGAAAGCCACCATGGCGGTACCCGTAGGCTTAGCGCGGAGGATATCCTCGTTTCCCCCAACCTTAGCACCACCTGGGCTACCACCCACCATGACCAAAAGCTTGTCTTGATAGACGACGGGGCTTGCACCGACTCCAAAGAAATTCGTAAGAACGTGGTACTCTTCGTTGACCAGCTTTTTCCAGAGTTGCTTACCATGTTGAACCGAGATACACGCAAGTGTTCCAGCGACGCCGTAGACATAGACGCGTTCACCGTCCACCACTGGGCTGCATCGCGGTCCGTTGTTGTAACCGTAGGAGTCGAAGTATTCGACTTTGGAATCCCATTCCCATATCGGATCACCCGTCTCTGCATTCAGGCAACTGAGCCGCTCCACGCCCCCAAAACGATCGAACTGGAACCATCTTCCTTGAGACGCAACCCCGTTGCCATATCCGGTCCCGGTCCTTTTCGTCCAAACAATTTTCAACCCTTGGGGCGGCCACTTGGTCAAAATGCCCGTCTCTTGACTACGTTGATCGTAGTTGGTACCTAACATTCGCGGCCAATCATCGCCTTGGGTACGTGTGCCGAGCGGTTTCGCAGGCTGAACATCCGTGACGACTCGCGTGTCCGAGTTGCAACCGATTTGGCTCAACAAACTGAGCAGCAGAATTGAGATCGAACAATGACGCATCTGAGGGTATTCTTTACGGTATGGAAGACTTGGTAATCAACGAACACTTAGCGATACCTGCGGGCGAACTGCAAGTATTGTTTGCGCGAAGCGGTGGACCGGGCGGACAAAACGTCAACAAGGTCAACACCAAAGCCACGCTCTGTTGGGATTTGTCTAACAGTAATGTACTGTACCCCGGTGCCGCAACAAGATTACGGGCATTAGCAGCCAATCGTATCACCGATGCGGGTGTACTTCAAATCACCAGCCAAGTCCATCGAGAACAAGCTAGAAACATTCAAGCCTGCCGCGAGCGATTGCGAATGCTCGTGGTCGAAGCCCTCAAGCCCCCCACCATTCGCAAGGCAACGAAACCGACCAAGGGCTCCCAACGCCGTCGGCTCACCGACAAAAAGATCGCAAGCCAGCGCAAACAAAATCGCACAAGCAACTGGGACTAGCGCAAAAATTCTTAAGTCCATTCCTGTTTTGCTGACGGTTGTGGCACGCTCGTAGCAAAACGATGACGGACTCCGCTCACCTCAGGCTGCCTCGGACTCTTTTTGCAGGCGATGGATGTCGGTATCAAGATACTCCTCGTTTCGCTTTTTTACTCCTTGATAAAATTCCTCAATGATGCCAAGAAACGAAAATCGAATAAAGAGACTACCTCCAACAATCCAGATTACCGCAGCGACTATGAGCACGAGATAGAAATCGTTCGTGGAATGGTCTTGAAATGAACTAACCGCCACGATCATCAACAACGCACCGCCCAATGCGATGTTGATCACCGCGACATAAATGCTGCCCCTCATCTGCGACGTCGCTTGGTTCTCGCTGAGTTGGCGTCGATCTGAGAGACTGCCATCCATTCGATAACTATTGTTCTTGGAAGCTCTCCAGACATGTTTTGGAATACCCAAGACGAGCATCGAGGAAATGAGCCATATGAGAACGGGCTGAATCAACAACAAGAACCACCACCCTCCCAGATCTCTCGCCATGAGGATGGCAATCGCATACATCGCGACCAGCAAAGAACTCCGGCTAAACTTTGACAGAGTGGCCCGTTTCTTATACGGCGTAATTTTCTTGGAAGGCATCATGGACTCCTTACCCAAAGTTAAAAGATTGTCCCAATCGTTCGAGTTGAATCGTATGCATATCAATCCGTGCTGCCACATGGTTTCCTGAGCAATTGGGACAATTGCTCTACGAGGATCGGCTGAGTTCACGAGTACGAGTACCGCAGTAGCTGAGTACGAGTACGAAAAAACAGGAATGTCCTCGCTTTCGATGTCGGAATAACTTGGCGATTGGCGAGAAGTGTCGCAATTTCTGGGTTTTGGGATCCACCTGAGGTTTACTTGCTTAGCCATTCGGCGGCGGCGAGTTCTTTATCACCCGAGCCATCGAAGCTAGTAAGTTGATCCGACTTGGACGCGGATTTGTAAATGGAACTGACCAGCTCCGGTTCCTTGCCCTCGCCAGCCACCCACAAAGGAAGTGGGGCACTAAGTGCCAACATGCCTGGTACATCAAGGTACTTTGCCGCACCTGGCAGAAACATCTCGTCGCGATAGTCCAGTAACTTTCCGAATCGGAAACGGTTGGTATCAACCGATGCGCGATCGATTGCATCTCCCGCAATGGCCCGGCTTGCCGCAACGATAGGCCCGGTCGCTCGCCAACCCACCACCGAAACCATCGATGGATTTGGGTGTGTACCGACCTTGGCGTTTCTCAAGAAACTAACCAAAGTCAGGACGTCGTGAGTGCGTTGGGCGAAGAGCGAATGATTGTATCCAAACGTATAGCCCGCGAACTCTCTCGGGTTGGCTACCAGTCGCGTTTGTGCTGTGGCACCGGGTTCCGCCTTACGAGTGGAGTTTGATTGCATCAACAAATCAGCTCCTAGGACGGTGGTCCCGCTTTGCACCAATTTGGCAACAGCAGGTTTTAGTTTTCCCGCTTGGTCTCGGAGCCCGAGAATTCCATTGTCATCGAGCCACACGACCGCTTTTCCGTTCCATTTCTTGGGATAGAGCCAGAGGACATTCAATTCTTCGTTGTACCGCTTGTTAAGGATGGTTCCGGACATTTCGACATGATCGTCTCGATCCTGTTTCTCAACCAGTTTCCATTCCGATTCGCCCGCTTCGGAATATTTACGACCGATGACCACTTCCGTCGCACTCCCCAAGTTTTTTTTGAATACGTCCGCATTCGAAGCGAATCCTCGCAATTGTTTGTCTGCGTCTTCGGTGAACCATTTCAGCAGATTGCGTTCGAAATCAGGGTCACCAGCTTTGGGTGCAGGGTGTTGCGAATCCCAAACGGTCAACTGTTCGCGAGTCAATGGTTCGTAGTCGCGTTCAATCACCGGAGTAGGATGCCCCAGTTTGAAGTGTTTATTGACAAACGAGTAAAACGCGGATCGGGTCACGGCATTGTAGTTGTGTGGAAAATGTTCGCCTCGCAGCAAAAGCACGTTGTCCTTCTTGCCGTAGGTGTTGTAGATTTTTTGGAGATCCGGAAAGCCTTTGGTGGACAACTCTTTGGTCCAATCATTGGCCGTATTCATGCCTTGCGGCTTGGGGGCGAAGAGAGCCGCAAACTCAATGTTGCCCGTGTTAACACGAAGCAACGATGCGTTCTCACAAGTGCAGCCACCTTGCATGGCCGTACTAACCATCACGCACGGGAAGGAGAGCTGGATGCGGTCGTCGATGGCGGCAAGCAACATGGTTTGCGTTCCCCCGCCGCTCGCTCCGGTGATCGCCGTTCGCTCCGGGTCTACTTCGGGCAAGCTCAACATAAAGTCAAGGCCTCGCACGGCGTTCCAAGTTTGCAAACCCATAATGCTTTGCAAGTGCATTTCGGATTGTGGACTATAGAGTCCCCAGCCTTCGGTCTTGTTCATCTCGGGACGTTGTTTAGCAAACGTATGAACGATCTCACGCGAAAGTTGGATGGAGTCGGAATCGCTGAGCATATCCCATTGCCAAACAACGCAACCCATGCGGGCCAGTTGAACGCAAAGCGATTGGAATATACTTCGACCACCTTTAACAAATCGCTCGCCACCGTTGGCGATTTCTTTGCGCACTGTCTCTTCGGTTTCCAATGACAACCGCGCGTCCCGCCAGTGACCGTGAGCGAACATAACGCCTGGCACTTTGCCCACGATGTTTTTGGGTCGGTAGAGGCTGCCCGTCACAAAGAAACCCGGAGCGCTTTCAAAGTACACTTTCTCGATCGTATATTCGTCTCTGTCGATCTTGCCGTGGATGACAGCGTTGAGCGGGGTTTTGGTCGGCATGGGATAGAGCCCTTCGGCCACCATGATTTGCCGGCGGACGTAGTCTTTGCGGGTCTCCCAATCGCTCAGAGAACTGGGCGGGGAATATGGGAAATAACCGTTGAGATCCTTGAGCGGTTGGAGTCGCGAATCCTCCGCCTGCGACGAGGCAATCAAACCAATCAACACTACGACGGAGAGAAACGCATTTTTCATATCGACTCCTGGCAAGCAAAAAATCTATGGCGGGAAGAGGGCAATTCTAACTCACTCGATGCCCACAAGAAAGGCAAGGGATACACAAGGTGATCTTCCCACTTTCTAATACGACAAATCATTGGCTTTGTTGAGGCTGAGGCGGGGGTGTTAAAAGTTTGGTATTGCGGTGTTTTTATGATTGCGCAAGTGTTGTTCCTCGTCGAAGGGGCCCAGGTCGGTGCTTCGCGCTCCGTTCGTGACTGGACGAAATCATTCATTTAGCCACTCGATTTCATTCAGCGACCCTCGCGCGGAAATATCTTGCTCCCCTCTCCCCGAAACAAGTCTAGGTGCGCCGAGAGTCTGCAACAGCTTCAAGGTTTCGGGGAGAGATGCTATGGCGAAAAGCGAGCTCGTAGCTGCAATAATTACTGGTTTGTGTTTGTTCAAAGAACCCTTTCCAGGAGTTATCACATGACT
>JBEBHM010001058.1:0-2442 GCA_040080875.1 Pirellula sp. | reverse complement strand
ATACTGCTTTTCAACTTCGCGAACTTGAGTCGCAATTGCTGCAAACTCATCCTCGGTAAGATCGCTAGCCGTGGCCTTGGCAATCTGAAGGATGTTCGAATTCTTTTTGCCATCCTGGATAGATCCTGCTTGGTAGAGCAGATAGAGTCGTGTAAGGTCTAGGTCCATTTTCGATTCGACCCCTTTTTGGATTCCAGGCGTTCGAGTTCTTTTGTCATTTTTTCTTGGTCTATTTGAAATTGAGCAACAGAGAATTTGAGGAATGCAACCAAGAGTCCAATCATTTCGTCGATTGACAGTCCTATGCGTTTTTCATCGTTGAAATCGACCACTCCGAAGACTTCTTTCGTTACCGAGACGCACTTCTTGATGGCATCGCGATCGCCTTCGTAGCATTTGTTGATGTGCGTTTCGATGTCATCACAAATGCTGATGAGTCGATCCACTGCCTGGCGGGCGTCGATGTAGCGATTGCGCCGGCCATCGCAGTATTTGAATCGTGGCCATTGCCGATGTTTCGGACGCCCAACGAAAGTAAAAATGCAAACGCAGATCATGAGGATGCTGCCAGGGTGAGAAACCTTCGCGATGGACATCGAGCACAATTGCCCGACGTCCTAATTGGTCAACTGATGGACGATGGACTAGACCGACTAGACCGCTGCTAACGAGTCTTCTTTGGTACGAGCCTCATTGATCATCTCATGGGCTTTCTCGATTGTGATTCCGTTGACCATCGCGATTTGATCAGCCGGCGCTTTCTGGGCGATCATCATTTCGATACTGATCGGCTTCCACGGAGAAGGGCTTGGGACTGCATCATGTCGAACAAATTTAATCTTTCGCTTGCTTGCTCGCATTGACCATTCTTGATCGATAAGTTCAAAGCGTCGGCGTTGGCCTGGATCCACCCACGTTTCGGGATTGTAGTGCGTGCCAGGATTCGCGTGTTCTTCGATAACTTTTTGGCAGTCTGGGACACCCGTAGAAATAAACCACCCATATATTGATCCGATTTGGTCGTAGCTCACGCCTGATTTGATCAAGAACGAAATGGGATGGGGCAATCGCTGGATGAACTGTTGTCTCGACACTTCCACGATGCCTTCGTACGCCCTCCAGAATTGATCGCTCTTCACCATCGAAACTAGTCCCTTGTCTATTCGTTTGGAGTCTATTTCTTTTTCAAGTGCTTCGTACTCCAGAACAAATCGATCGATTGCCATAACCATCGGACGTGCGTTTGATGCGACTTCCCTACCTTCATCGGCTGTCGAGTCAAAAAACGATTCGAGTTCCTTCCTCAGATAGTCGGCAAAGATTTTGAATTTGGCCGTTCCATAAGAAAGAAAGATCTCAGGGCTCTCATCGATCTCCCATTGAGAGATAGCCTTTTGGACGCGAGCGAAACGCTCGAGCAAAAACGGTAGGGTGATAGACTTCGACACGGACTTTCTCCATAGCTGTTTGAAAAACTTATTCGACAGCGCGTCCAAAATGTCCTACCCCACGACGAATGAATCCTAGCACGATCGATTGGGAATCGCTACCCAAGAAGGAAGGTAGCGGCTTCGGGATTCGGTCGGCTTCCAGGGGATGGATACTTCCTGGATGTTTTGAGAGCTTGTCAGGGCTCGACACGCTTCTTTGGTTTCTTTCGAAAGATTGCTTCGATTCGTCGTTGGGCGTCTTCTTGTCGCTTTCGGAACTGAGCTTCTTCGCGTTTAGTGCGGATCATCGTTGGCGTACTGAAATGCTCGGGCTCTATCATTGGCACAGGAGATTGAGTGGCGTTCATGGGTTCACCTTCGGAGGTCGGCGTGTCCGAGGCTGATTTGGATGGCTTCTTTGGGTTGACTCGGCGTTGCCATTCTTCATCGACCGCTTGCATAAATCGCTGTATGGCTTCGGCGGATGTGTAGATTTGTCCTCCATTCAGTTGCGATTCGAGGACAATTCCTTTTAGTCCTTTGGTGCAGTGTCGATAAACGGTTGAGAATTTCTTTGGCACTCCATTGATGGTCGGAAAGCTGGTGCCTTCCACGTGCGTGATGAAGAATCCTGTCGGACGCCGCGTAATCACAGCCACCTGCACGCCGGGCTTCCCGATCGTCGTCAGATTTTTAGTCAAATCCAGCGTGCGTCCGGCGGCGGCACCGGAAAGTACTTGAATAGCGGAGTCGCGCGCAGGCCCGTTCGGATCGTGCGCCGAGGCGGCTGGCGCCGGTGACGCGGGCGCCATGGTAGGTGCGGGGATCGGCTTCGGATTGGTCTGCACATTCGCGGCCGGTGCTGGAGCGGCTGCTGTGGGGGCAGCGGCCATCGCTGCGGGCGCTGGAGCGGGTGCAGGCGCGGCAGACGCGGGCTTGCGAATGATCATCGTCTTTTCGAAGTCCCCACCGCCGGCTGCGGCAACGGGCGCATCGTTGAAATATTTCAGCT
>JBEBHM010000322.1:0-9299 GCA_040080875.1 Pirellula sp. | reverse complement strand
CTTGCACGATACGTTTGATTTCAGCGAGTTTGTCTCGATGAGCATTGGCTTCTTCCGTCGCACCGGTTTCTTCGAAAATTTGGATGAGTTTCTCACGCGTGCTGACTCGTTCTGGATTCAGCTCCAAGGCTCTTTTGTAACTCTCGACAGCTTCTTTTTTGCGATCAACGGCGACAAGAACCTCACCTCTCGTGTCATAAAACTCGGCCACGGCCGGAGAAATTTCAATAGCCCGATTGATCAATTTAAGCGATTCTTCGGTTTTTGGGGGTTGCACTTGGGTATACAGCATGGCCAAATTATTGAGCACCAAAGTCATGTTAGGCAACTCGGCCATAATCACCTCGTATTGGTTGATGGCGGTCCCCACTTCTCCTTTTCGAAACGAGGCTTCTGCCATGATGAGACGAGCGGCAAACGATGTACCGTTGGTGGCTATCTGTGATCGCAACGATTCCACGGTCGCCTCATCTTGCCCGATCCCCATTCGGTACAACGCATTCAATTCTTCCTGAACAGCGATATTGGAGGGATCTGCAACCATCGCGATGTTGAGCAATTCCAGATTGATCTGAATCTGAGTTGTCGATTGCTGTACCGTCTCTCGAAACTTAAGTCTGCAGGCATCCGACATGGCTCTTCGAAGCAACGGCGAGTTTTGCTTTCTCGTGACTGCTGCATGTAGCAATTGAATTGCGTCATCAATCCGACTTGTCATCACGTACGCTTGGGCAGCGAGGACAATTGCCTCGTCGCTTTTCTCTCCGTCAAAATCCTTCTTGACGAGTTCTACCAAGATATCTGCATGTGCTTTGGCCTGTCCGATCATTCCTCTCTGTTTGTACGCTTGGATTGAATTCAAGAGTAATTTAGGCTCATATTTGGCGGCCTCCTTAATCACGGACTCCGCTTCGGAATACTGGTCGTCCTGCTGAAGCAATTGCGTGTAAGCGACCTGAAGTCCAGGCGAGGGACGCTCCTGCGCGATGCCATGCTTAAGGTGGTGCTTCAATGTATCCTTGTTGATTTGTTCTCCTTTGGTTGCGCGCTGGATCATATCCCCAGCCAACCAAGCATGCGCCATCGCAAATCCACTAATTTTGTCGGGCGCCAAGCTTTCCATGATTGGCCTTGCCGACGACGTCTTTCCATAACGGGACATTTGATAAGCGATGTAATAAAGAGCCCGCTTGTTATTTTTCTCTAGTTGGAGCACGCGTCGAAACAAAGCGTCAATGAACTCGGTCTTTACTTTTAATTCGTCGTCCGTCAGTGGCTTGGACGGTTCCTTTTCCGCAGATTTTTTTTCTTGTGACTCGCCATTCTTGCCTTTCCCATTTTCCTCCAGCAATGGTTCTCCTGTCGCAAGCCTCACTTCTTTTTCCGCGCGTTCTACGTACCACACAACCTTGAGGTTTGAATCATAGAGCTTGCCGATGATCATCAACGTCCCAAGCACAATGGAAACAAACACGATGGGCAAGAGCACCCAGATCGCCTGCCATCGACGAGTCGATTTCCAAGCCGTATATAGGTCCAAAAACTCACCAGCAAGATCGACGAACGAAAACGACATTATGCCGAGTATCTTGTTCCAAATGCTCGGAACGTGATGGTCGGGGTTATGTTCGGTCTGCTCGTCGTGCTTTGATTTCTTCATAGTTTATTTCTCGGAATGAAGTGCCTCGGTACTGGTCTCACGGAGTCGCTGAAACAACGCAGCAAAAAACTTGCGATATGGCTCCGACTCTTCTGGTGTAAGCTTTCGCCCGCTCTCCAGGAACATGCGGACTTGGAAGTGGCGCTTTCCACTGCTCGAGGAACCTGACACCAAGTCCAATAGAGTAACACGCCTGGATGCTGATTGATTGCTGCTCAACGGAACGCCTGTTTCGTCAAAAAACCCGTGCCAAGCGGTTGCGCAAACACCAAATCGATTCGTCATGCTTAACTCTTCGATTGTCCAAGGGGCCTCGGCTGCCATGTCGATGCTGGATGATTGCTCAAGCTTCCATCCAACCGTCTCGTATAAACGGGCTGTTGATGTCCAACCCGCAAACGGAAAATCCAGTGATGCGATCACCTGAGAATCGCCGCCACTAAATTGCCATGAATGCGAGTATCTGCCAATTTGACCCGGTCGAGCGTCAACACTGTAATTGGTTCTCTTAAACATTCCAAACTGCTCAGGAAAGACACCCTCGCCAGGCATTCGGTCAGCCAACTGTTGTGAAAACGATTCAACCAGCGAAGCCGATGGCGGTCGAATGTACACGCCCCACAACGTCATGCCCCCAAGCACCAAACAAATCAACGCTGGAAGACCCAAGATCATCGCAGGGTTCGGATGCCGGATGGCTGTCCATGCACCCAAGTTGGATTCGGACGGCCAAGTTACGAAGTTTTGATAAGCCATCATCGTGCTGCTGGGACTTGAATCCAATTCGATCGGCGCAAAAAACGCAGATGCAGCTGTGTCAAAAACGACCACCATCGCAGCCGATAGCAAGAAAGTCAAAATACTAATTACGATCCCATAAGATCCTTCGCTAAGGTTCGTATTCCACATCTGAGACGCGAACAATAGGAATAGCAGACGAAGGATGTCGGTCAACACCGAACAAAATAAGACGGAAAGAATGACTGCGACTCCGACCACCAACGGTCGTCTCCAATAAACCAACCACGCTAAAGCAAACGCCAACAGTGCAAAACAACTGCCGGCGTCTCGGCCGATTTCAAAGACGGACAATTCCGTTTGTTCCGCTCTCAGTACGCCGGATTCGAATACGTTGGGTACATAGACAGCCTCAAGAAAACCATTGCAGGCCGAACCTGCAGCGGATTGCAATAGCAAAGCTATCTTGCTTGACCATCCAAACGGGAGCGAAAGCGTGACGAAAAACAAGGAACAGACCGCCGCGATTCTAGTCCAGGATGCACCACCGTAAGTTCCCAACGCCCAGCCAAAGACGATTATTATCGCCGCCAAATGAACTCGCATGGTAGAGACGTTGAACATCCCCCAAATGGCTATCGCCAAACCTAGCAGCAAAATCGCAAGCGACGCGATGAACCGAACTCGCCCCACCGGACCAATACCGCACGTCCCAACGAGAAAAACAACCCCTGCTACTAGTGAAACAGGAAAGTAACGAAACGGCAACTGCAACCAAAGCTCGTACGCAACTTGGCATAAGTTGGGGGCAAGCGCCACGAGGGGAATAACCAATCCAAAGATCAATAAAGCCATCGCGCCGAAACCACCCCGTTGGGATCCTGTTTCTTGATTGTTCGGCGCATTGCGGAGAGACGCTCTCGCGGACCGATCCGTCGTGCCTGGTACGAAGTTAGTGTCTGGCGAACCCGCTAGGCTCATTGAATGACTCAAGGGGAAGAGGAGGGGGGAACAAAAAAACTAATTCCCAATTCTAACTGAGATAGGACAAATAAGGATCCATTGCGTATGCAGATTAACCCAAAATTGGACTCCCATATTCCACACAAAGTACGAAACCTTTCTCCAGGCTTCACTTGCTGTGGAATTTCTTTTTTTGCCTAGAGATGTTCGACTCCAAGGATTGCAACATCTGGTTCATTTTGGCTTGATCTGATTCGCTCAATCTTGAAAGTTGTCCGAAACGGCGAGCATAGTAAAGCCGCGACACGAAATCCGCATCGAAATCGATCCTACGCGTTAGGCTGTCGGAAACCATCTGAAGAAACTCTTGCGGCGTTTGGTCGCCCGTACGGCTGTACCCATATCGCTTTAACGCTCGCACCATGCGGTCGTAGAAGTCGATTTTTGACGTGCGAGAATGGACGTTCGAAAACCACCAACGTCGGAATGGAGACCAACTTGGAAAATACCAAACAAGCAACCGATAGACCAACGCAGCGCAAGTTCCAATCAGAGTGATCCCGGCCGCAACTCTCCATGAAAACCACCGCTCCGGAGACAAGAATCCACCAACAAGCTTGCTCGCTTGAAGGTTTTCCACCATGGATCTTAGCGACGACCATATTCCTGAATACGAATCGCTTGAGGATTCGCCAAACAATGACAGCAGGTTGCTCTGTTTCGACTTGTCCATGTTCATGACCATTTCATTCCACATGTCCTGCAACAAATCCAACGTTTGACCATTGGATTTTCGAAATGAGCCCCCAGCGTTCGACCCGTTTCCAGCCGGAGTAGGATCGAGCCGGACCCAGGCTCCGTGGTTGACCCAACTCGGCAATACTGGGAACCGCACTTGGAGCTCTTCGATGGTGAAATAGGCTTCCACCCAAACATGCGCATGATTGTGCTGGACCGAAAAGTACTGACCGATTTCGTTGTATTCGTTTGGACGAAAACCGATGACCAACCGAGTCGGGATTTCCAACGACCTGAGCATCATTGCCAAGGCCGATGCAAAATACTGACAATGCCCTTTCTTTTTGTTCTCCATGAAGTCCACCATGGGATCAATGTTCGGATTCAAGGGTCGCGATAGCGATAAACTGTAGGTGTACTCACGCCCACTCGACATGTGATCCGTGAGCAACATGGCCTTCGCCAGCTTGTCTTTCGTAAACTCCGCCGTCGGTGCGAGAATGCGATCGCGTATAGGGAGGATCGCCTCCAATGAACTCGGGAACTCAGTCAATTCGGGAGAATCGTTTGGCCTCGTATCAAATGCAAACGGAAACGCTCGGTCGTCTTGTAAACAATCTTGCAAGTCGGGTAGCAACGTGGATTCGACACCATTGGTGAACGCATAAGTTTGAAACGAGTATCTTCGTTTTTGATCCGACGTTCGGGACGAAAGCCTCGCGTCAATGAGACACCAGTCTTTGCATAGGACACGAAAATCATTCGTCGAATTCACTCGCGACAGCGGTGCAATCGATGGCACAAATGGCCCAAAACTGCTTTTCTCGACGACGTTGACCGTCACCGAGTCCGCTTCTTCGATCAATTCAGGTTTCAAAGCTGTCGCTGCATGCAATTTCTGCATAATGCGTGAATCCATCGAAATGTCCCTGTCTCCCGCCTGCCAAACGCCCCTGGTCGGGCCGTCGTAATAGCGTTTGGAAACCGTGATTCGAATGTATGGCGGGAAATTGGGGCGGTAATTCGCATGCTTGCGATTGTCTCGCATGGACATCCGAAATGCCGGTGCATCGTTTTGTAACATTTCACCAATATGCCGAAGCGAAATCTGCTCGTTGAATCCAACCCTCAATGTTCCCAGAACGGCACCGTCGTACGACTCCGAATTCAGTCGCGGCAAGGAATAGAAATATGCCACCGAGAACAGAAGTACTCCAAAGGAGATCGGCAATATGCATCGTAACCACTGGGTGGGTGCAAATCGAAAGAGCTCTTCCCTCTTCGTCAACGCATTGACCCGGGGAACCGACATGGCGACCCCCGAACGCAGTTTGGTCGTCGAATCCTCTCGGCCCAGCCAATGCATCAGTCGGGCCCAGAAACTCGTGGACTCCGAAATCGACTCGCTGTGACGCAATTGAGAAGCAAATTGAGCCAGCGCCATCATCGCAGCGCAACCCAATGCCAACATAGGCAACATCATCACGCCATACAGAACATTGTCATTGACCAAGGCCGCAACGACCAACTCGAGCAACAAGAATACTCCCCAGTGCTCATACACTCGCTTGTTTTTTTTCTGAAACATAAGCGGCAATTGCACGTAGACCAACAAATTGCCAACTGCAAGTATCTGATTGGCGGCGACGTTTCCCAAGAATCCAAAAATGGCGTAACCCGCGCCTGCGATCATGCCAATAAAGACCATCCATTGCGACAACACAATCCATTCGAGCCGGTCAGTGTAAATCAAGGCTACGATGCCGCAAAAAAAAACCAGGATCGGCAGGTTCCATGAGCCTTGACCGAGCCCCACCATTCCAGCTGTAATCGTCGCAAACAATGCAAAATAAATGGAAACTTTGGTCGAATTGGTTGGATTCATGCGCGTGCTCCCGGAGAGTCCCGTCCGAACAAAATCATCTTAAGCCTTTGCACGCACCAAAGCATCCCGCCCAACGCCGATAACAACACCACCAAAACAATCAGCACCAAATGCGGCGGCAAAAACCAATTCGAACTCCATTCCCAAAGATTATTCCAATCTAAAATCGCATAAAGTGCTGCGGCGCAAAGATAAGGCCCAAACGGGGTCGCGTTGTCCCGTGTCAGTACCCAAACGATCACCACAAACAACAAACCAAAAAAAGGGGCCAAGAAAAAACTGATCCAGACAATTTGCCAACCGAAAAAAGACCCGATCATGGCCATCAACGTAACATCCCCAAATCCAAGCGCTTCCTGCCCCATGGCCCAACGCGCAACCAATCGAAACCCCCACACCAACAGCCCGCCCAATCCAATTCCAAATAACGAAGACAGCAATGCTTCCCATCGCGTTGCGCCAATCGTCCAATACGCAATCGTCAACAGCACGAGGCCGACAATCCACAACACCAAAAGCATGCGACTGCCAGGGTTGCGTCGTAGCCCTTCAATGAAATAGACCACGGCTTTGGTAAATCCTCGACGCACAATCCATCGCCGATCAGCCATTCCAAAGCACCAACCGCTCCAACACAGCAGTCCTATCCACAACCCGTTGTTCCCAGCCGCTCCCGGGTTCCAAGCCAAATTCCAATCAAAAGGTGAGTTGGCATGCACCGCCTGCAAATTGCCAACCAATGCAGGCGGAACCGGAAAGCTTAACTCGTATAGCCTCCAATCCGGAAATATCACCGAACCCAACAGCCCCAAGAGCGTGCCAGGAATCGTTATTAAGTCAGGTATCGTCCGTTCATCAAAATCGATAAACGTCGCGATGACCATCAAGCTTGTCAGCAATGTGCATGCAATGAATTGGTGAAAATGAGTCGCAGCTGAAACCATTCCAATGCCACCTTGTGGAACAATTCCACCGCCCATCACAAACCGATACATCAACACGAGCGCG
This sequence comes from Pirellula sp., assembly GCA_040080875.1. Taxonomy (GTDB): domain Bacteria; phylum Planctomycetota; class Planctomycetia; order Pirellulales; family Pirellulaceae; genus JBKCUI01. The sequence continues at coordinate 2,307 of JBEBHM010000322.1, read as the reverse complement.
ACCGGCGTTACCAACTCAATGACCAATGGACGTATCCAATAAAGTCGCCCAAACAAAGTCGCTTCGTTGCGACGACAAAGCCATCCCACGACGGGGACTCCACTCATGCGATGACGTGAAGAAAACTCGCTAGGTGGTCTTTGCCATGGGCTGATCGGTCGAGGAAAATACGCAAAGCTATAAATCGCAAAATTTAGGAACGGCCCTAAGATCAATCCGAAAACAAGCAGTCCGATTTCAAATGGGTCCATCAGCGATTCGAATTACTTCAAGAGTTTTCGCGATACCAGTTCACGATTTGCGTCGCCACCTGCTCCAACGAATGCAACTCGGTCGAGATGTGCATGTCGGCGATCGCCTGATACCAACAAGCTCGCTGCGAGAGAATGGATCGAATTTCTTCCAGGTCCCCAAGTTTACTGAGTTTTGGCCGCCGAGTCGCGGTGGACGAGTCCTTAGAAATTCTTTCCATCAGCGTTTCAGGACTAGCCTGCAGCCAAACCGTAACCCCCATCTCTCGAATCAGGGCACGATTCTCTTCGCGGAGGATGGCTCCTCCACCCAAAGAGATAACCGCCGGCTGAGTCAAAATCCCAACGTTGCGAATGGCATCGCTCTCAAGATCCCGAAAGCCCGCCTCACCCACATGTTCAAATAGCTCTGCTATCGACTCTCCAGCTGACGACTCTACGACCGCGTCGGTATCGACATATTCGAAACCGAGACTGTTTGCAACCAATGCGCCGACCGTCGACTTGCCACAGCCGCGATAGCCTGTCAGAAAAAGATGCTTGGGCTTCTTGGTCAGAACTTAACCTTGGATGGCTTCGATCTTCACGCGAGTATATTTTTGACGGTGCCCTGTTCGGACTTCGTAGTTCTTGCGTCGGCGGAACTTTTGAATGTAGATCTTGTCCCCCTGCTCCAATCCAACAACCGAAGCGCTCACCTTCGCACCCGAAACGGTGGGCTGGCCAAGCTTTAAGCCGGATTCTCCGCCAATGGCAAGCACCCGATCGAATTCGACTTTGTCGCCTGTCTCGGCGGTTTCTCGATAGTCGATGTCCAGCAGTTGCCCTTCTTCGACTTTGAATTGACGACCGCCGTCACAGATAATCGCGTACATAATGGATTTAAAACCAACTCATTGCAGAATCGACAAACGACGACCCCCGAGGTTTTCGGGAGAAACGAGGGGGAGAAGATACCAACCCGGTGGGATTTCGTCGAGTCCAAACAACTATTTTTGCCTTGCGAGGGTTTATGCCAGCTTTTGCAATGGCTACAGAAATTCGAAAAACATTGAAACATCCCGTTTTTTGCTTCGCCATGGAACAATTCGCCCAATGGGACGTCAATGTCTTCGAGTTTTCAAAGGACCGCGTCCACCCTCAACCGTCTCGCAAATCTCGCGTGGTACTGGGGACAAAACTTGGGCGCCCGCCATTCGTGGGTGGCACCGTGGCTCTGACCGAAGGTCCCGTTACTTGGTATGTGCGATTCCGTTGGGCAACTTCGATTACTGGACGATGCACTAGGCGGCGATGGGAGATATCGACTCGTTGGAAGCCGTAATTTCGCCGCCTTCAGAAGGGAGCATCAGTGAGAGCGCCGTTGTCGATTAGCCATTGAGCCTTGTTCACGCACCGACGCGAGGTGCGGTGGGGGCCGATTAGAGCAATCAACGGGCAATGCTCCGAACCGCTGTTTTAAACTTCGAACTTCTCACTTCCAACTTCAATCGCTTCGATCATTGGGCGATGTGTGCGGCGGCGATGGGTGGTATTGATTCGCTAGAAGCCTAAAATTCGCCGCCTTCAGAAGGAAGCATCAGTGAGAGTGCCGCTGTCGCTTAGCCATCAAGCCTTGTTCACGCACCGACACGAGGTACGGTGGGGTCCATCAACAGCCAACAACAAGGAATGCTTCGAGCCGCTGTTTCAAACTTCGAACATCCGCATGGTGTACCCACACAATAAAAATGGTCCAAATCGCTGATTTTCTGCTGCTTTCTATTGAAACGGTACCGGACACGTACCGGACACCTTTTCCTTTTCAGCCTCGAAGGTTGAAGGTTGATGACGGGATTTGGCGGAATGCTTTCGATGGTTCAACCTACAGCCTATATCTGCCTATAGCCTCTCGTTTCAAACGGTCAGCAAGCGCGTCGATTTCTACTTCAGTATTTGGTTTAGGTTGTAGTTGATAAAGAGAGTATGAGATTGAGATCGATTGAGATCGATTGAGATTGAGACTGATTGGGATCGAATACGTTGAAGGTGTAATGGTGTTTGTTTGTAAAGTGGG
>JBEBHM010001057.1:0-2444 GCA_040080875.1 Pirellula sp. | reverse complement strand
AAACGAACGTGATCAGTCAAGAAGCCAAGAATAGCGCGATCCACCAAAAATGAAAGCCTAGGTCGAAATACTTTTGTCGGGCGCGTCTGTTAAAGATCCTGCAGCATTGGGATCTTTGACAAGATCCACTACGCCCAGCCCCAGCAATTCGGATTGAAGACGCGTTAGTGGTGTCTTCCGAGATACTCATCCATGGCCTGTTGGATGGCGTTTTTGGTCTCATTCGATGCTGTTGCTGCCAGCGAGAATTCTTGGTCGAGCCTCAATGGCATACGCAATGACTCGCCGACGATCGCAACGATTTCGTTGGGGTGAGTTAACGCTTCGACACGGTCTGGCATCAGAAATACCGCTGCCGCTTGTTGATACAGCGCATAGGCAGTGCTGAGCGACTCCAAGCTAACTGGCACCAGTAGCTGCGGGACTCGCAGCATGGCCGCTGCAGTGGAAACCCCCATCCCACCGGGATGAACACAAAATGCAAATTCGCCCAGCCTCTTCATGTCAAGCGGTGCACCCAGTATTTCATGGCATCCCATTTTAGACTGTCCCCTAAACAAGTCGCGATACTCAGGAGCATATACGGCACACGCATATTGCGACTGTGCCAAAAGCATGATGAGTGTCTTTCGGAAGATGGGGTGATCGATAGAAAAATAGACAAACCCTCGCCGTTCCTTGGAATGAACGCCGTGTTCGGTTCTTTTGTCCTCCGCGCTCACCTCCAATTGGATCGGTGTGTAGATTTTTTCATCCCGGACGGCCCGGTACATATCAAAGCATCGAAAGGTACAAGGAAAGACTCGATCACCGCGAAAAACCGCCGAAACGCGTGGGAGACAGGGCAACCCAAGTTGGTCGCGACATGAATTCATGACAGAAAGAATGATGGATTCGATCTGTTTGCATCGATCGGGAACGTTGGGTTCCCAAAAGGCCATGCAGGGCATGGGAGAAACGTCTGGCAAAATGGAATAACCCGTCCCAATCGCCACAACCGGGACGCGACCGCGAGCTGCAAGCGTGCAACCAGGAGCAAACTCCGTCACCACCAAGTCAGGTTGGATTCGATCGATCAATTGACTCCACCATCGCGCTCGTTCCATGACGGTCTCTGCGTCGGTGAAGCCTGACATTTCCAAGATGTCAGCAAAGGATGTTGTAGGCCTTTGACGAACCTCCTCCAAACTTCGCGGTTGCCAAGTCGGGCAGTCGATTACTTGGACATTCGCCATGGCCAGCCATTGAGGCCTCAAGCGATAAATTCCTTGTCGATTAGGAACCGCAAACAAGCATGAATGCCCTTGTTCCACATAGCGATCGGCAATCACGCAGAGGCTGGCAATGTGTCCATTCCCAACTCCCATTTCCGAACCGACAATCAACTTGGCTGGTCTCATAGCTACGATCTAACGGCACTCTTGCAAAGTCATTCTCGCACGTTCAGCTCGAGCTTCCAACTTTGGTCGCCTCGCGTGCTTTTGCACCAGAGTTCGAACACACCTAATTCGGTGATGCGACTTTCGAATCGCACCGGGATGACTTGCTCTCCATCGCTGGCAGAAAGTTCGACTTCGAGAGGAGATGTTTCGCTCAACTCGTCTTCATCCCACGAACGAAGATAGGTACCTGGTTTGTCCAATTTACGCGTGCTGCTGGAAAAGAACCGAAACCTCGCTCGCTGTCCCACCTTGAGTCCCACTTCGCGGCTGGCAACGTCCGTCTGCGTTCCTTCCTCCATACCTTGAGGCACAACACATAATGCCTGCAATGGTCGGGACATCCCAGGAATGGCAGGCCCTGAACTTTCGATTCCGATGTAGTAGCTACGAGCCGTTCCGCCTCGAATCCGAATTCCCCCATGGTCCTTGGCCCAAGCATAGTAACAAGCACCGCACGCAACCGCCTGATCGAGATCCTCAACGCCACCCAGAACAATCGGCTGTTTGGATTCACTGTTCCATGATCCGATCGTCTCCAGCAATCGCGAGCGAAACGCATTGGAATTGAAGACCCCGCCGTTGAACAGCAAATGTGTCAAACATGTATTGAGACTCGCGTTGGGCAGTTGTTCGGATAGGAACGACGCGATATGCCGCGTGATGGCGGTGTCCTGTTCAAATGGGAGTCCCATTTCCTGAAACCCGCTCTGTCCGTCTCGCATCGGTCTTTCGTCCTTGGCAACCATCGGAAAAAAACCATCGATCAAGGTGGTTTCGACCAACGCTCGACTCAACTCGATCGAGACTGTCCCTCCGATGAGTTTGGTCCCGCGGCCTAGGATGCTGAGCGGGTACGACGGAGGAGATTTTTCGCCTCGGAGCAAGCTTTCTTTGGCCAGTCGACACGAGTGCCAAAGCGAAACGGACTGCCATGCGTTCAGCTTCGTCCCCTTGTCAGCAAATTGTTGGGCGGCGGCGTGCGCAAGGGCCAAATCCATATTG
>JBEBHM010000321.1:0-9319 GCA_040080875.1 Pirellula sp. | reverse complement strand
GCGATTGGCTAATTACTATCAATCGCTGCTAAACAGCGGCGAATTGAAAACTCGGGCGGATTTGGCCCGCTTTCTGGGGGTAAGCCGAGCCAACGTGACCCAGATCCTGAAGCGGCTCGAATGCGTCGAATCAAAACCAAATATCTCTGACTCTGCATGAACGAATTCCTCGGTCCCCACAGTCTGCTCTGAGGGACAAGTCATTGTGGGATCTAGCTCAATCTAAAATCCAATGGCGACATGCCCCACGATGAGCCAAAAAAAATCACGCCGATTAATCCCACGGTGATGCCGCATACGCTCCCCACCACGATTCCAATTATGGCTTTCGAACTCATGTCCGATCGTCGAATCAGCAATAAACTCGCCAGGCCGACGACGACGGCCAGTGCCTCTCCGACCCACAGCAGAAAGAGTCCAATTCGAGGTACATATCCCGTCAGCAGACCTCGTGGCGATTGGGCGAAAGGAAAGAACAGATTCACGAATTGACCGACGAAAAACACAAACCCGCATCCGAAGGCTGAGCCGAGTGAGATCCATATCGCTTTGACAGCCCGTGAGTGCGGTAGTTGAGTTTGCGAAGTCATGTCGAAGTTTACATGAGCTTCCATCGGCTCGTTAATTATTCATTGAATGTGGTATTTCACTCCGGTTTCACGTCTGATTTAGTGCAGTCGATTTTGTGGCGCGGTTTTAGTCTACCTCACAACACCGAGCAACGTGCTCGTCAAAATTCAATACGCCTTTCCAGACGATGGTCAGTTAGAAATCAACGAACATTTTTCCACACAATAGACGTACCAATGTCAGTGCGTTGCTCCCAGAACAAATGAGCGCCGGAAGAATTACGTGTTCCAGCTACGATGACTGGATCACGTGAAGCGTTTGCGATTTTTTCGACTTTTGAGCCCGACTTTGCGAACAGCAAATCGCCGTCCCGAGAGGCCAACCAGACTACATAGGTCTCATCCGCGTTCGCTGCAATCCATGCTTGCTCGCCTCCGCCAAGGCTGGATTCAAGTTTGGACGGTTTTTCGGTTGTGAAAATTGCACCCTTACGTCGCCAAACCGTAATGACCTCGCCGCTAGGTTTTACCGCCAACATGCCACCGTCCATTGGGCATCCATTGAGCTGCCAACTTTCAATGCCAAGCCTCTTCGCTCCGCCGAATGACTTCCCACCGTCATTTGATGAGATGAGATACATATCTCGATTGCCGTCAAGCGAATTGCGGAAGAGGATATGAATTGATTCGCCAAAGGTGACGATCGAAGGATGGCAACATTCGCAGACGCTACCATCGGGGGAACGATAGACGAGCTGGTTTTTTCTCCACGTTCGACCTTCATCTTCCGAACGGGATGCGTAAAGCTCGCTCTTGTCGGAACGAAGGTCGATCCATACGCACCAATACACACCGTTTTCTGACACCGTCATCGCGTGCAAGCCTTCGCGTGCAGATGCTTCTATGTCGTTGACTTTTATCGGCCCAAGCCATGTCTTGCCCTGGTCTTTCGATCGGTATGCCTGCAAGTCGCCATCCTTTCCTTTTCCCTGTACGCCACCGATGGCTGAGATCACGATTGACTTGTTCGTAGATGCGATTCGTGGTCCGCGCCGCATTCCAAGTGAAAGATTCGGAACTTCAAACGCGTTCACTGGTGTTGCAAAAAAACCGTCGCTGTTGTTGCAGTAGAGAATCTTACCACCCACACCAAACGTCAAATGGACAATTCCGTCGGGCGACACGCACGCTTGAGGCTGCTTGGGGATGTTTGGTGATTCACCTTTGTAGATAACAAAGGGCTCATCGGCATGCAGCGGAATGACGAATATCGTCAAGACGGACAAACTCAGTACGATCAGCTGATTAAAAATCAATGGTAACTACCCTTGTGTGAGAGAACGAGCGATGGTTGAAGCCATTTCATTTGTGATTTTTTAGCGGTTACGCCCGCGAAAGTACCATTCCGAAGTGCCACGGCGGAAGCTCGAATGAATCCGTTACAAATAAACCACAATTTGTAGCCCATTGACCTATTGCTTCCGGACGAGGCCGAATACTGTGCTTTGGCCCGCGCGGTGTGGATGTGTATTTCCAGTGCGTAACGAGTATTTTTGGGGCAGCTGCTGATGCCAATCGAAGCAGCTGCTCAGGCGCTTCACAATGTAAGATATTAAAAAGCATTACAGCATCCACTTCGCTTTTGAATCCATCGACGAAAACGTCTCGCTTTTCAACGACAATTGGTAAGTCAGTTACTCGCAATTTGGTTCGTTGAATCATTTCCGGATCGATATCGTAAGCGTAAAGCATGCCAGAAATTGACCTTGCAACAGACTCCGAAAACGTGCCGTAGCCACAACCCATTTCAACCACGTCCCGATAACGAGAAAACCCAAATCGCTCGACTGTCAATGGAACATCCACCAATGTCTCCCAATACACTTCCTCTGGCATTCCGCTATCGCGTACTTTCACGGATTGTTCCCTGTCTCAATTGTTAGGGATAACGAATCTTGATGGCTGAATAGTAGAAACAATGCTGGCGTCACAAGCTGGTCGAGAATCGTCGAGGCGAGCATTCCGCCGAACAAAACGACGGATAGCGGATAAAGGATCTCTTTTCCTGGCTCGCCATAGCCAAAAAGAAGCGGCACCAACCCAATGAAGCTGGTCATTGCGGTCATCATAACGGGGGCGAGGCGTTCGAGACTGCCGCGTATTATCATCTCTTTGCCGAAGCGCATGCCTTCAACCTCCATGAGATGTTGATAATGTGAAATCATCATGATCCCGTTGCGGCTTACTATGCCAATCAACGTAATAAAGCCGACCCAGTGGGCAAGTGATAGATGTGTCGTCTGTATCCAAACCATGGGCCAAGTGTACCATGCGTGATCTACAAGTTCACCAAGATCGGGCCTATTGACTACCAATAGTGCAATGATCGCTCCGAAGGCGGCCAGAGGCACGTTTGCGATAACTTGAAGAGCCGCTCGCTGTGAACCAAGTGCTTTCATCAGCAATAAGTAAACGCCGACCATACTGAGGACAGCTAGTCCCCACAGTCGAAACGTGGCTTCCCGTTGTGCTTCGAATTGGCCACTGTAATCGAGATAGTATTCCCCAGGTAAATCGCGAAGCGATGCTTCCACTGGTGCAAGTGCAGCCCTTATGTCAGCTACGACGCTGGACAAGTCTCGACCCTGTACATTGCAGAAAACGGCGACTCGGCGCTGAACATTCTCGCGATTCAATACGTTTGGACCAGTCGTATCGAGTACTTCGGCAACTTGAGACAACGCAACCTTGACACCCGATGGCGTTTCGATAATCGTCTCTTCGATAACCTTGGGATCGCGGCGAGAATCTTCATCATACCATATAACCATCCCGAAGTACTTGTCCTCTTCGATGACTTGTGAAACGACGCGACCTTTGAATGCAGTCTCCAAGAGCTCGGCGACATCTCCAGGAGCCAAACCGTATCGCGCGGCTTGTTCGCGTTTGACTCGCATCTGAACTTGGGAAATCTCAATCTGAGGCTCGATCTGCAAGTCGACGATTCCGTCAATGGATTGCATGCGAGCTTGAATGTCATAGGCGGCAGTTCGCAATTCTCGAAGGTCTGGCCCGAAGACTTTTATAGCGATTTGAGCACGAATACCTGACATCATGTGATCAAGTCGATGCGAGATCGGCTGGCCAATGTTGACAGCCGCTCCAGGGATGCTGGAGATGCGATCTCGGAGATCAGCAAAAACTTCTTCTTGTGGACGACCGTGGTAGTCGAAACTCCACAGGTGGGCGACTGGGATGGCTCTAAGGATAGTGTAAAACCAGCCTTGTTTATCAGTCTTATGCTCGGCAAACCGGACTTCGAATTCCGTGTTGTTCACTCCTTCTGCATGCTCGTCGAGTTCCGCTCGACCCGTCCGCCGTGCTACGGAAAGAACTTCGGGAACCTCGACAATAATCGATTCCACACGAGCAGCGAGGCGTTGGCTTTCGGAAAGCGAAGTGCCTGGCTCCAATCTTAAATTTATCGTCGCAGTCCCTTCGTTAAATGGCGGCAGGAACTCGCCACCCATCCATGGGAGTGCTAGGCAGCTAAGCAATACCAACACGCAGACACTACCTAGCACCAATCGTGGACGGTTCAAGGTCCATCGCAACATTCTCTCGTCGACTGACTTGAGCCAACGCAGGAAAAGCGGTTCACGCTTATCTGCAAGAAACGGAGCGTTGGGCAATAGCACGCTTGCCAATACCGGTGTGAAGGTTAACGAAACAGCTAGCGAGCATAGCAATGCGACAATGTAGGCAATCCCCAGCGGAGCAAATAAACGCCCCTCTAGGCCCGACATCATGAATAAAGGCACAACCACGAGAACGACAATCAGTGTTGCATATACGATCGAGTTGCGAATCTCACTAGATGCAGAAAAGATGACGTCGATCGGGGCTTTCTGCTCGGCGAGTGGCAATTGCTTGTTCTCTCGTAGTCTACGATAGATATTCTCAATATCTACAATCGAGTCATCGACCAAATCACCAATTGCCACGGCAATTCCACCCAGTGTCATCGTGTTGATCGTAATTCCGAAGATGTAGAAGACGATGATCGTCAAAAGGATCGACAGAGGCATTGACGTCAATGAGCTGATGCTCGTTCGGAAGTTCCCCATCAGCAAGAACAAGATAACAACGACCCAAATCGCACCATCGCGAACCGCTTCACTAACGTTAGTTACGGCTGCTTCGATGAAATGGCTTTGGCGAAATATCTCGGTCTCTATCTTGATATCGGCAGGGAGTTCTCGCTTCAGTGATTCGAGTACGACGTTAATCCGCTTATCCAGGGCGATTGTGTCAGCATCGGGCTGTTTTTGGACTGTCAGCATCACCGCTGTGCCACCTCGCAATTCGCGGTACGCCTTGGGTGCAGCATTGTCGCCTTCTACAATTGGAGATTGTTTAGCAGGTTTCTCAACGGTCTTGCTCTGCTCGTACTCCTTTGGATGAGCTACAGCAAAGTGTGTGTCCGCGTCGATCTTGATAACGGCGGATGCATCGCCACGTTTGATTGGACCTCCAAAAACTACATCCGCAACGTCGCCGATACGAATCGGGACTTGTTCTCGCCATAGAATTGGGGTTGCGGCGATCTCCGCAAGTGTCAGAGATTGACCTTGAATGCGTAGCAGCGATTCTTTATCGCCACGATTCATGACGCCACCGCCTGCAAGTACATTGGCCTTAGTGGTCGCATCAGTAAGCTGAGCAAGAGTGACATTGCGAGCCGCTAGTCGCGAAGGAGATGTGAGTATTTGGTATTGGCGAAGGATTCCACCCATCACCGAGACTTGAGATACGCCTTCGACGGCAAGCAATCGATTGCGAACCGTGAACTCACCCAGCGTACGCAATTCCATGGCCTTGGCATCAGCCTCCGATGAAGACTTTGCCGGGAAATCACTTCGAAGAGCCAGCAACATAATCTCGCCCATAATTGACGAAATTGGAGCGAGTGTTGGATTCGTGTTGGGAGGTAGCTTGGACTGCGCGAGCTGCAGTTTTTCATTGACGATTTGGCGATCGATGAAGATATCAGTACCCCAATCGAACTCGACCCAGATAATCGAAAGTCCGATCGCAGAAGAGGAACGGACACGCTTGACGCCCGTAGCACCATTGAGGAGCAATTCAATTGGGCGAGTTACTAACACCTCGACTTCCTCAGGTGCCAGTCCTGGGGCCTCCGTCATGATCGTGACAGTAGGCCTGTTAAGATCCGGAAACACATCGACAGGCATAGTGCGCAAAAACGATACGCCGACAACCATCGCCAATAGTGATGCGATAGCGACGATCGCTCGATTATGCAATGAGAAGCGAATGATTCCGTCGAGCAAGTGATTTACCTCAGTGATGCAAAAGCGGTCTGTAACTCGCGTCCGCCTGCGGAGACCACCGCTTCGCCCGCAACGATACCGCTTGTGATTTCAATGAACTCTCCGTCAGCTCGTCCCACCGTCACCCGTCGACGCTCGATATAATCATCTGCCTTCTGCACAAACACAAAAGCATGTAAGCCGTCGCGCAACACTGCTTCCGATGGTACAACCAAAGCAGATGGACCATCTACGGATTTAATCAATACTGTGAGTTGCATCCCATCGCGAAGCATGCCTATCTGCTGCATGAGCGAGGCGCGATCTGTTAACCCTTGCTTAAGCATCGGGTTAGGATCGAGATTGGGAACAAGCCAAATCCGCTGTGTCCTTGTCGTCTCGCTGACGATCGGTCCGATGCGGTTTACGTGAACCGGAAAATGGATGTTGTCGCTAGAGAGCACCGAAGCTTGGCCCTGGCTTTCGACGGAAATATTGTTTCGAAGTTGTGTTGGCAGATGTGCTTCAATCCAAATCGAATTTAGATTATGAATTTCAACGAGCGATTGATTAGCAACAACCGTTTCTCCCAAAGTTCCGACCCAAGAGATCAGCTGGCCATCAATTGCCGCCCGGATGGGCAAGAAATCAATGATCTGCTTCTGACGCGATATCGATTCGATCTCACTAGAATTTAGCCCCAAGGAAGCTAACTGTCGCTTCAGGCTTTCAGCACGACCCTCCAACTGGTCTGCTTTTGCAGTGGTTTCCAATAGAACGCGACGCGAGATCGCATCACCGCCGGCGTCCTGTAATCGCCGCGCTCGTTGTCGGGCCAAATCGGCATCAAGTGTGGATTTCAGCAAATCCAATTGCAGTGTATAGAACTCAGGAGACGCAATCTCCATCAGTATCTCACCAGCTCGAACCTCTCTGCCTGGACTTAGCGTATGTGAATGGATAGTACCAGCGAGTTGAGAAGATGCGACCGATCGATTCTCGGGAGGAAGCGTTACGCTGGCGGCAAGCGGGATAGCATTTGCGATCTGTCGATGAGTCGCAGTCGCTGTCTTGATCCCGAGTCGAATGCGGTCCTCCGGCGAAAGTTTAAGGACGCCGAGAAAGAACAGACTTGATAGCTCATGACCACCTTTGACTACGACGCGATCACCTGGGTAAACATCGCCGTGAATAATTTCAATGCCGGAGTTCGCAGGGTTTTTTTGACTCAGCTTTCTGTAGCCAACCTTTACGTTTCGTTTCCTATATTCTGCTGAACTGCGCGTCGATGCTTCCTCGACAAATACGTACGTTTGAAGTCCATCGCTGTAAACAGAGCTGAGTGGAATCGCCATCCGATCCTTGTCTGAGGTGGTGTGTATGACTGCGCTACCCACTAAGCCGGGAATCACAGCGGGATTTGAAACAGTTACCCAAGCCCAGACAACTTGCGTTTTCGGCTCCAAGCCCGCACTAACTCGGTCAATGGTTCCTTCAATACTCACCGTCCCCTCTGCAAACTCTAAGAACACCGTCTGCCCAATCGAAACATTGAATAGGTCCTTCTCGAGTAGTTGCAACCTCACCCATGTTACGTCACTATTAACGATTTCAAAAAGGTGCTCAAAAGCATCTACAAATTTGCCTTCCGACAAATCGGAGTGGACTACCCTACCAGCGATCGGAGAACGAACCAAATGTCGAATCGGCTGCTGATCGCTTTGTTCAAATGCATTTGCGTCGACTCCTAAGGTCTTAGCACGTATGCGAGCGATTGCCAGGCTGTTCTCGCTCTGTTGATACGCATTTTCCAGATCGAACAAACGCTGCATTGGAACTGCGCCTGAGTTGGCGGACGGCTTTGTCATTTCAAGCAATTGCTTGTTGAGTGCGAGTTCCATCTCAGCTTGGCTGAATTCGAGCTGAAGCAAATCCAGTTCGCGACTTGAGAGTTCCGCAACGACTTGACCTTTCGCAACGGTATCGCCGGGGCGTACAAGCAGTCGCGTGATTCGGCCCGATATCTGCGCCGAACCAAACGCTTTTGCGTTCCATGGCGCGATGGTCTCCGCGTAAGCGAAAAGGCGTGAGGAAACTTCGCCAACAGTGACCTCAGCAGTCTCAAGGCCGATCGCATCGCGGGCTTGTCCGGACAGATTGATGTAACCTCGCTCTGTATCGACTTGGACGCCTTTTGTAGGTAGTGGTTGATGGCCTTCGTGAGCCAGCGACAATGAACTCGCCAAGCTCAATGTTAAAAGCATAGCTAAACGCACGAATCCCTCGATTCTCATTTGCATTACCTAGTATACGACTCAGGTTCAGGTAACGGATCCTTAGATGCCTTAGCCGTTTTCAGAAACTCATCGACACATGGTGGGCAACAGAATTGATAGGTCTTCCCGTCAATGATCCAAGAAAACTTTGGATTTGCTTTGGTCTCAGTGATTGGGCAGATGCGGTCGCCTGATTTAGGATTCATGTCATGTGCGGATTTGATTCCATTGAACTTTTGCGACGCTGTGACATTTCCATTGGCAGCGACATCCGCCGCTGTGTACCGACCGCCGGGTGTCAGGTAAAGTTCCTTTTCGGCATCATCCGCCAGTTTGTCTGGCATTTCGGGTGAATCACCATGCGACTCTTGCCCGGATTGGAACCCCAGTCGAAATCGTTCTCCTGCGATTCGTATATTAGGAATGGTCACATCAAGCTTTCGACCAACAAGCTCGCTTGGCAACTTCCCAACGAATAGCGATGTCTTGTTTTCAGCATCGCCATCTTGAGGACTAGGCTCGAACGCAATGCTCTTCGAATCAGCATCGCCATCCGCTTTCACGAAGCCTTTCAGTGATTGGCTTTCGACATCAATAACGCGTGTTTCGTCTTTGCCAAGCGTATAGAGACGAATAACGCCATCCGATTCGACAACAGCTTCGATGTGATAGCTGTCGCGACCAAGGGAAACCATGATTCCGCCATGCGCACCGGCTTTGTGCCCGTGATCGGTGTCTGATTCCGGCGCTGCGGCAGAGAGGGGTGACACTTCGGAAGTTTTGGCGGTCCCAGACACACTAGATTGAGCGATAGTTGATTGGGAATCTTTTACGTCTGCAGTGCTTAGCTGATTTGTTGGATTGCATCCTGCGGTGATCAACACGCCGAGTGCTGAGCTCCAAACCAAGCTCGCAGTTAGCCAGTTTCTTTTTGTCATTGTTAAACCTTCGTTGATAGTTGAATCGAACTATTTCTTAAGCGACGCTTCGTATAGATCGTCAAGCTTCGCCAGGAACTTCTCTGGAGCGGCCGTCATCTTTTTGATGCATGGAGGACAACAGACAAACACAGCATGGCCTTCTACAATTCCATGTTTGGACTTCTCCGAGACTTCGTTGTCGGTCATCACGAGGCAATGCC
>JBEBHM010001056.1:0-2454 GCA_040080875.1 Pirellula sp. | reverse complement strand
GCGCAGCTGCCTTTTTTTGGATCCGCGCCCGATGGGTGCGAGTTGCAGTCATCGACGAAAACGGAATCATCGCGAGCACGATCGAACAAAAGTATGACCTCGATTGGTGCGATCTCGTCGGGGCACGCACTAGTGTCAAGTATGCCAAAGACACCAATGTGCCCAAAGTCAACTTGCTCCTGCTGCTGGAAGACGAGCGGGGACTTGAGATGCCCATTCAGTACGAACAGCAAAATGCCCTGTATCAGATCTTGGCCGACGTCAAATTCAAACACGATAGCCCAGGCCAACGACTGGGTACGCTCAAGGGTACGCTGTTGTTCGTTTTTGGCACCGCCGCATTTTTGTTAGGCCTATGGTGGGTGTTTGTCTTAAAGGGACAAATGAATAACGGCGTCTTGCTCCAAGGCAATGGAAAGGGAATCATCATCAAGCTAGCGCTCGGAGTCATTGGACCCGTCGGCGGACTTGGGAGCGCATGCTGGGGACTTTACCACATCGTTGTTAGGCCCATACTGTATCAGCCGGGTTGGCAAGAAACCCAATCTTGGTAAAGAACCGCTTCGAGTAGGAAATCCCATTGACCGAATTATTATCGCGTAGCCAGTTACAGTGCCTTGATCGGCCGTCGCTTGAACTTTATCAACTGGATCGCCTCAATCAACTTCTTGCGCAAGTTATTCCCCATAACTCCTATTATCAATCCAAGTTCGGGCAATCGTCGCTACAACTAAAGTCATTGTCAGACTGGGGCAACTTTCCAACCTCGCAGAAAGCCGACTGGCTGGGATCGGAAACCAGCGGACTCGCCAAACATCATACCTATCCGGAAACGTCCTATCGCCGATACCATCGAACCAGCGGTACCCGAGGACACCCTATGGTCATTCTCGATACGCTAGTCGACTGGCAATGGTGGATTAACACGTGGCAATATGTGCTGGACGCTTGCTCAATCGTGGCCGAAGATCGCATCCTGATGGCGTTTTCCTTTGGGCCATTCATTGGTTTTTGGAGCGCCCATGATGCCTGCTTGCATCGCGGTTGCATGGTTATTCCGAGCGGAGGCATGTCGACCGCCGCACGGATTGAACTGATTGGGGCCGCTCATCCAACAGTCATCTTTAGCACTCCCAGCTATGCTCTGCACTTGGCCAGCGACGCGATGAATCGCGGCATCGATCTCAGCAAGTCTTCGATCCGGAAAGTGTTTGTGGCCGGAGAACCAGGAGGAAGCATGCCCGCCATCCGCTCCAAAATCGAATCGATGTTCGGGGCCGAAGTCATGGATCATGCGGGGGCCACCGAAGTTGGGCCGTGGGGGTTTGGATCCTCCGACGGACAAGCGTTGCATGTAATCGAAAGTGAGTTCATCGCCGAGTTCCTGCCCATCGATGTCTCCCTACGTAACCACTCCGCCGCATGGTTTGGGGAGTTGGGACCTGACTGTTTTGAGTTGGTGCTCACATCGCTTGGCCGTGTCGGTGCACCCGTACTTCGCTACCGAACAGGCGATATCGTACGACCCATTGAATCCACGCTCCCAAACTGCGCATTTATCCGCTTGGAGGCTGGCGTGTTAGGGCGTGCTGATGACATGATTGTCGTTCGCGGTGTCAACGTGTTTCCGTCAAGCATCGATTCGATTGTACGTTCCTTTCCTTCGATCTCTGAATATCGACTGACGGTTCTTAAGAATAACTCCTTGGACATGCTTCTCTTAGAAATCGAAAGCGCTGAGTCGAGCGAAACAGAGGACAAGATACAAAATCTGCTGGCAGAGAAACTTGCAATTCAATTGAATCTTCGATTCGATGTTCGCCTTGTCGACTTGGGCAGTTTGCCTCGATCCGAAGGTAAAGCCAAACGCATTTTCGACCGACGTTAAATAGTAAAACAGCTGTCCCAATCGTTT
Organism: Pirellula sp.; assembly: GCA_040080875.1. Lineage (GTDB taxonomy): Bacteria > Planctomycetota > Planctomycetia > Pirellulales > Pirellulaceae > JBKCUI01. The sequence goes on along the minus strand of JBEBHM010001056.1, from coordinate 539 downwards.
CGAGTATGCTCCCAAGGCGTCGATCATAAGTCGAGCCGAACGTAGTTTGCCATCAAAATTTTTCGACCTGTACGATTGAAATAAGTTGGGAGCTTACTGAGCCTGAGGCGCTAGCCGATCGATCACGAAACTCGGCTAGCGCCTCAGGCTCAACACAAACCCAGCGAATGACTTGCCACGAAAGGCCAAGCAAGTCATTCCTTTTTAGGAACATCCGCAAGCAAGGGCGTCGGATCATATTTGCCGGGCTTCCCATCCTTGCCGTCGACCAACAGTTGATCGCCAACTCGAACTCCCGTTCGTATCTCGATCAAGCCTTTTTCTTGGCGACCGAGCGTGACAGCTTGTTCCTTGACTTTTCCATCGATCACTTTCCAAACTTTATCGACACCTGCGAATCGAACCAGGGTGGACTCGGGAATCGCGATGCCTACGGCATCAGGGTCCAAAGTGATAATTCCCTCCGCGAACAGACCGCTTCGCAACAAGCCATCCGAGTTGTCGATATCGGCTTCGAACGACAGCGATCGGTTGGAGGG
>JBEBHM010000320.1:0-9339 GCA_040080875.1 Pirellula sp. | reverse complement strand
CAGTATCCTTGCGGTATTTGTTCCAACGTTCTTCATGCAAGGCGCGCCTCGCGAAATGTTCTTGCCGCTGTCGCTCGCCGTTGGATTTGCGATGATCGCATCGTACCTGTTGTCGAGCACATTCGTCCCGGTGCTGTGTGTTTGGCTGCTTAAAGTGCGGAAAATTCAGAGCGAGGCGGAGGACCGTCCAACCCTACTTGGAAACGTGTTTGGCAGCGTCACGGGAATAGCCATCGCTGCTCGATGGGTTCTGATCCCTGCCTACCTAGTCTTGACCGGTTTTGTGATTGCAACAACGCTCGGTGCGATCGGTGTCAACATCTTTCCACCGATCGATGCTGGCGAATTTCGAATCCGGATGCGAGCCCCGGATGGAACGCACATCGACGTGACGGAGAACCTTGCCCAACAGGTCTTAGAGTCGGTTGGCGAGACGGTTGGGCCAGGCAATGTTGCGTTGACTCTCGGCTATGTCGGAACGGTGCCCGCGTCGTTTCCGATCAACGCGGTTTACCAGTTCTCGCGTGGACCGGAGGAAGCCATCCTTCGTATCGCTTTGAAACCTAATACGGGCGTGCGTACGGACCAGCTGACAACGAAGCTCCGGGACAAATTTCGCAATCAGTTTCCACAAGTCCGATTTTCGTTTGAGCCTGCAGACATCATCAGCGAGATCATGAGCTTTGGTTCCCCGACACCGATCGAAGTAGCCGTTCGCGGAGGCTCCATCCCAGAAAACCGCGATTTCTTGTCGCGAGTCCAAATGGAATTGTCCAAGGTCCATTCGCTTCGCGATGTGCAGGTCGTCCAGTCGCTCGATTATCCAACCATCGACGTGCGAATTGACCGCGAGAAAGCTGGCTTGGCAGGGGCAACGGCGGCCCAGGTCGGACGATCCGTTTTAGCGGCGACCTCGTCGAGTCGATTCGTTGTCCCAAATTATTGGCCCGACCCAAAGACGGGCATCGGTTACCAAGTGCAGGTCGAGATACCGCAGCCGGCGCTCAAATCGATTGCAGATCTCGAAAAAATACCTGTGTTGCAAGGGGGGGATAGCACCGTCTTGCTCCGCGACGTAGCGACCCTTTCGCAAACGACGATGCCGGGTCAATTCGATCGCTACAACATGAAGCGAGAGTTGACCCTGACCGCCAACTTTGTGGATTCCGATCTAGGGCTCGTGTCCCAGCAAGTTCATGAGGCGGTAGCTCGCGTCAAAAAACAGGACGATGAAAACAAGGATAAGCTCGAAAAGGAAGGTCAAAAACCGGGTCGCGTTTCCTACGAGTTGCGAGGTCAGATTCCCCCGCTTCGGCAAATGTTGAGCGGCTTGGCTGTTGGTTTGGTTTTGGCATTGCTCTCCATTTTCCTAATGCTCTCAGCCAATTTTCAATCATTTCGATTGTCGCTGGTTTGTGTCTCCACCGCACCCGCAGTCATTGCAGGCTCATGCATCATGCTTTGGATGACCGGCTCATCCCTTAACATTCAATCGTTCATAGGAACGATCATGGGATTGGGCGTTGCGATGGCCAATGCGATTCTAGTCGTCACGTTTGCGGAGGAGCGCAGGATGTCTGGCGAACTCGCTTTGCAAGCTGCCAAAAGCGGGATCGCAGCCCGCGTCCGACCGGTTTTGATGACCAGCTTGGCCATGCTCGCAGGGATGCTACCGTTAGCATTGGGGCTCGGCGAGTCAGGCCAACAAACAGCCCCTTTGGGCCGAGCTGTCATGGGCAGCCTCATTGCCGCAACCGTCGCAACGATGTTCTTGCTCCCTGCGTTCTATGCGTTGTTGCAAGGTAACCGTCGGCGATCGGCATCGATCCACCCTATGGACGACCCGGCACTGCAATCCACCCCACCACTTGATCTCCAAAAAGCAGGCATGACATGATGCGTCATCGACACATCGTTGAAATAGAACACTGGGCCAGGTTGATCGGGCTCTCATTGAGTTGTTTAGTCATTGTCGGTTGCGAGCCATCCAATTCACGTAGCGGAACGGGCTCGGATTCGAACAGTGCAAACACCGCCGAGCTCCCTAAAGTTTCCATCGCAAAGCCTGCTCGCAAAGACATTGCTCAAAGGACCGATCAGCCTGGACAAATCGAATCGTTCATGACCACTCCGGTGCACGCCAAGGTGGGAGGCTTTGTAGAAAAGCTCCTAGTCGAAATCGGAGATCGCGTCCAAGGCCCCACTCTCGACGAGAATGGCAAAATAAAAGATGCAGGGCAATTGATCGCCATCTTGTCAGCACCGGAACTCAGCGATGAGTTATCGCAGAAGAGCGCGATGTTGCTTCAAGCCAAAGCCGACGTCGAACAAGCGGCCGCAGCAGTCAAGGTCGCGGAGTCCCTGGTTCAGTCGGCTCAAGCCTATCTGGAAGAATGCAAGGCCGGCAAGGATCGTGCGGAAGCTGGTTTCGAACGATGGAGCTCCGAACTGAATCGCGTTCGGCTGCTCGTTGCTTCTAAAACCGTCACACAGAAACTTGCGGACGAAACCCTGGAACAGTTTAGATCTGCGGACGCCGCTCGCTCGGAAGTGAACGCCAAGATTCGTTCTGCCGATGCGAAACGAAACGAAGCGGCCATCGCCGTCGAGAAGTCAAAAGCGGATCTCAAGGCGATCGAAGCCAGGCTGGATGTTGCGCACGCCGATGTTCATCGAATCGAATCGATGAGGGAGTATCTTTCGATTCGCGCTCCGTTTTCCGGCGTCGTGACTCAACGCAACATCGACCAAGGATTCTTGGTGCAGCCGGCTCGCAGCAGTCAAGACTCCCCTTTGTTTGTCGTGGTGCAAACCGATCGACTCAGAGTCTTCGTGGACGTACCCGAAAGCGAAGCAGGCTTGGTCGAAAACGGACGCAAAGCGATCGTTCGCGTTCCGGCGCTCAATGGTCGAGTAGTGAATGGAGTTGTTTCACGAACGTCTTGGGCATTGCTGTCTGCCAATCGAACGCTTCGATGCGAGATCGACGTCCCCAACGACGATGGAAGCGTTCGGCCAGGGATGTACGCGAATGTCGAGCTGATCGTCGCAGAACGATCCAACGTGCTGACCGTCCCCAAAGGCGCTGTGATACAGCGCGATGGCCAACCGGTTTGCCTGAGCGTTTCTCCCGATGGTACCATTGTGCGAAAACCCGTGGTGATTGGCATCAAGTCGGCCATCGATCTTGAAGTCATGAGCGGTTTGGAGGGTACCGAAGACTTGATTGTTGCCAACACCAACGCATTCAAAGAGGGACAAAAAGTTCAGAAAGCACTTTGAGCTCCGCGCATCGAGCCGATCATCCTGACTGCGTTGGGTTTAAGATTCGTTGGGCTGACTCGCTGACTCCGAACAAACTCGGATCGTCCCGGACGTGCAAAACCCCCTTGTGCCAAAAGACTTACGTCTTATGATGAGTCGACTGTTGTGCGTGCGAGTGCAAGAAACCGGAAGTTGCATCCGGTTTCTTGGATTGAGCCTGAGGCGCTAGCCGAGCCACTCCACAAGAAATCGGTTAGCGTCTCAGGCTCAATAAGCAAAAATCAACCGGAAGGGACTCAAGACTTCCGGCACTAGTGCATTTGGTTGGCCTTGAAAACAGAGGCCTAGTTTCGTTTTGATTAATAACAAAAGATGTCGCTCCAGAATTTTGTCGAATCGCTTGATGCTTTGCTCGACGATGCCAAGAAATCATTGGAATCGGTCGCTTCCGAGGACCGATTGGAGGAATTGCGGGTCAAGTTTGTCGGTGCAAAGAACGGAGCCATCAAAGCCATCCAAAAACTGATGGGTTCGATCGAAGCTGAGCATCGCCCAGCGGCAGGCAAACGATTCAACGAAGTTCGCGATGCCATATCATCCGCATTGGACGTGGCAACGCAACGTCTTGGTGGTGGCGAAACAAAGTCGAATGCCCCATCGATCGACCCGACCTTACCAGGCATCCGTCCAACTTTGGGCCAACTGCATCCGATCACACAGACGATCGAGCATCTCAAAGACATCATGGCGAGACTTGGCTTTAGCGTGGCCGAGGGACCGGAGATCGAGGACACTTGGCACAACTTCGTGGCGCTTAATATCCCCGAGGATCATCCCGCTCGCGATCCGCTGGACAATTTCTATTTAGCCGCTGCCAAGAAACAGGTAACCGATCGCGATGCCATGTTGCTGCGCAGTCAAACGAGTACGGTTCAAATCCGGGTGATGGAGTCGCAGCCATTGCCTCTGCGAATCATTTCTCTAGGGCGTGTTTATCGGCCAGATGCCCCAGATGCAACGCACTTTCCCATGTTCCACCAAATGGAAGGACTTTGGGTCGACAAGCAAGTGACCATGGCTCAGCTTAAAAGCGTACTTCGTTTGTTTGCTACAAGCTATCTTGGGAGCGATGTGCACGTTCGCTTTCGACCGTCGTTCTTTCCGTTCACCGAGCCGAGTGTCGAAGTGGACTATTGGTGGAATGGCAACTGGGTTGAGTTCGGCGGAGCTGGCATGGTGGACCCCAACGTTTTTCAATCGCTCAACATCGATCCCGAGCAGTGGAGCGGGTTTGCGTTTGGTTTGGGAGTCGAACGTCTGTGTATGAGGCGATTTGGCATCGTGGATATTCGAGATCTTTATCGGAGCGATGTTCGATTCCTCCGTCAATTTGCGTCCTAACTAGGTGAGAGCATGCTAGTCTCTTGGGAATGGTTATCCGACTACGTTCGCATCGACGTCAGCCACGAAGAGATGGCCATGCGTTGGGCGCTGACGGGCCTGAATCACGAAAGCACGGAAATCGTACGAGGCGTGCCGGTCATCGATCTAGAAATCACCAGTAATCGAGGTGATTGTCTTGGTCACCTCGGCGTGGCGCGTGAAGCGTCGGTGCTGCTCAACGCGGGACTATGCCGACCGGAACCCCATCCCCCATGCATCGATGAGCCTGCGTCGAAGTCGTTAGTCATTGTCAACGAATTCCAGGCCGCTTGCCCTCGCTACATCGGTCGTCTCATCCGTGGCGTCAAGGTGGGCCCAAGCCCGCAGTGGTTAAAGGATCGACTTGAAAGCGTCGGTGTCAAATCGATTAACAACGTCGTGGACACAACCAACTACGTTATGTTGGAATGCGGCCAACCGTTGCATGCCTTCGATTTCTCAAAAATCCGTGGCGGTAAGATCATCGTCCGTCCAGCCCTTCAGAAAGAAGCCTTTGTCGCGATCGACCATCGAACGTATGAACTGGATCCGCAAATGGTCGTAATCGCTGACGCCGAGCGGACCGTAGCCCTCGGAGGAGTCATGGGTGGAGTCGACAGCGAAGTGTCCGAGAGCACCGTCGACGTTTTGTTAGAGGCCGCCGAGTTCTCGCCCCTTTGCATACGCAGAACGGCACGCAAGCTCAAGTTGCATTCCCCATCGTCGTATCGATACGAACGCCGAGTCGATGGGGCTCAACTGGATTGGGCTTCGCTTCGGTGCTGTGAGTTGATATTGCAAACGGCTGGCGGCAAGCTCTGTTCGGGCTCGGTCGATACCGGCACGCCCTCGTATGCCCGCGAGCCAATCGTACTTCGCCGTGCAAAGATTCAAAGCGTGCTTGGCATCGATGTACCTTGGGAACGATCGCTGGACATTCTCCAGCGACTTGGTTGCACTCTGTTGTTGGATCAAGGGGTGTTGAACCAAGGGGATTCGAGCCAAGGGAGCCAGCAATCCAGGGTTGTACCGCCAACGTATCGAGCCGACCTATATCGCGAGATAGATTTGATTGAGGAGATCGCCCGAATTCACGGCTATGAACAAATCCCTGAGGACGCACCGGTCCCGCTAATTTCCTCCGCAAAGCGTCCGAAAGACGTGATGATGCAAACCGTCCGTTCCGTCGCATGCGCCGCTGGCTTTGATGAAACAATGACCCCGAGCTTAATCGGCAAATCACCCTCATCCGTGATCTCGCCTTGGACGAGTCAAGAACCATTGACGACACTGGTTCCGTTGCTCGAGGGAGCCGCACAACTGCGTCGATCGCTCATTCCGAGTTTGATCGCAGCGCGACTCTACAACCAGGCTCAATCGAATCACGGTTCGCAGTTGTTCGAGACCGCAAATGTGTATCATTCACAAGCAGCTGGCATGCCGAGCGAACAATTCAATTTAGGGGTCATTGGTCCAGCCGATATTCGCGTCGTGGCCGGCCTCTTTGAGGAGATCTTGGATCGCGTTTGCGGACCCGAGTTTCTGCGCAGCCATATTGAGAGGAGCCCGGTGGATTGGAGCTATCTTGCCTCAAGCAGCGGCATCGTTTGGCAAATAGGGGGCCACGCCATCGCATGGATTGGACAGCTACACCGGTCGATTGTGGATGCAGTCAAATTGGACACAGCCAACGCGGTTGGCGAGTTGAATCTAGACTTGTTGCTGAAACATGCACGTCTGATCCCTCAACTCCAGAGCATTGTGCCGTTTCCAACTATCGAGCGCGATCTCAACTTGATCGTCGACGAATCCTTGCAATGGAAAACGCTCTCGACCACGATTCAGCACGCGGCAGGACCGCTATGCATCCAAGTTTTGTTTCGAGAGATTTATCGGGACACCAAAAAGGATGGCGAGGGAAAGAAACGTGTACTGCTAAGTTTGCATTTGCGCAGCGCCACGGAAACTTTGACCAGTGAACGTGCGGACGCCGTCATTCAACAAGTGCTAACGGCGGTAAGCCAACAATTTCATGCTACCTTGTTGCCGGTCCGAACAGAGTAGAGCAATTGTCCCAATTGCTTATGAATACGAATGTTTTGAGTGATCTCAAAAGCAATTGGGACAATTGCTCTACTATTATTCGAGGAGCCCTCCGTGAAACGTTTCATGAGCGTCGCTGTCTGTGCGTTCTGCCTATGGTTGGTTGCGTTGTGTCACGTTGAATGTGTTGCCTCGCCATCCGATGCGAAACCAAACATCGTTGTTTTCCTTTCCGACGATCACACTTGGCGTGACTCAGGAGTATACGGGTCTAAAGATATCCAAACTCCGAACATGGACCGATTGTCCCGGGATGGAATGACCTTTGACAATGCCTATGTAGCCTCTCCAAGCTGCGCTCCTAGTCGGGCGGCGCTCTTGACCGGTCTGTATCCTGCCAATAACGGCGCCGAAGCCAACCACTCACGCCCACGCGAATCGATCAAGAAACTGCCTGCCCACCTGCATGAACTGGGCTACGAAGTTGTCTCGTTTGGGAAAGTGGGCCACTATAAACAAACAGCGGAATACGGGTTCGACGTTGCTCGGCACTTCAACTATCACGAGGACATCGCAGTACCTAAAGCTATCGAATGGTTGCGGGATCGTGACGCAACCAAGCCGCTGTGTATGTTCGTTGGGACGAATTGGCCGCATGTGCCTTGGCCCGAGGAAAGCGACGGGATTGATCCTTCCAAACTTATCATTCCACCGAACCACGTCGACAACGAGCGCATGCGCGAGCGACGGGCTAAATATGTGGCCGCCATTCGCAAAATGGACCAAGATCTTGGCCAAGTGTACGACGCAGCCTTGAGACAACTTGGGGACAGCACTTTCTTTTTGCATACCAGCGACCATGGGGCACAAATGCCGTTTGGTAAGTGGAACCTGTACGACGATGGCATTCGCACGCCACTCATTGTTCGCTGGAAAGGTCACGTAGCCGCCGCCTCACGGTCCAAAGCGATGGTTGGTTGGATCGATATTCTGCCAACCCTTGTGGATGTTGCCGGTGGCACTCCGCCTAAGAATATCGATGGTCGGTCTTTGATGCCGATTCTACGGGGTCGAACTGATATGCATCGCGATGCAATCTTTACAATGCACAGCAGCGATGGTGTCCATAACATCTTTCCGATGCGGGCCGTAAGCACACCCGATGGATGGAAGTATATCCGCAATTTGCATCCTGAGTTCCGTTATACGAGCCATGTCACGACGTCCCCAGGCGACACGGGCTATTGGCCCAGCTGGGTCGAATCGGCGGCAACCAATCCTGATGCGAAAAGCAAAGTCCGAGCTTATTTGGAGCGACCTGAAGAAGAGTTATATCACGTTGCGACCGATCCCTATGAACAGAAAAACCTCATCAAAGACCCTGCGCATGGGGCAAAGCTGGCAACGCTTCGATCTCAACTCGAGGGATGGTTCAAGAGCACTAACGACACGCTCACCGTATTTGGGCAACCCATCGTCAAGTCAGCTCCTGGCAAGCCCAACGTCATTACGATTCTGATCGATGACATGGGCCGAACGGATCTCTCGTGCTTCGGCGGCAAGGTTGTAGTGACTGAAAATATCGACCGGTTGGCCTACGAAGGGATACGCTTCGACCAGTTTTATGTCAACGCGCCTATATGTTCTCCGTCGCGGGCTGCTTTGGTTACTGGTCAATATCCGCATCGATGGCGCATCACTTCCTATCTCAACAACCGTCAAGACAACGAGAAACGTGGCGTCGCGAATTGGCTTGATCCTAAAGCTCCCAGCCTTGCGAGGGAATTGAGAAGGATGGGTTATGCGACAGGGCACTTTGGCAAGTGGCATTTGGGGGGTCAACGCGATGTCGGTGATGCACCGCTTATTACCGAGTACGGGTTCGATCGCAGCCTCACCAATTTCGAAGGACTTGGCCCGCGCGTCTTGCCGCTCGCCGACGCCTACGATGGGAGCAGCCCCAAGAAGCATCATCTGGGCTCCGGCGACCTGGGCAAGGGACCTATCCGATGGGAGGATCGATCGGTCATAACAACTGCTTTTGTCAACGAGGCAATCCAGTTTATTAACGACGCTCAAGTAACCGAGCAACCGTTCTACATCAATCTTTGGCCGGATGATGTTCATAGTCCATTTTTCCCTCCCAAAGCCCTTCGCGAAAAGAGCGGCAAGGACAAGCGTGCGTTGTACTATGCTGTGCTGGATGCGATGGATGAACAGCTCGGGCCTCTGTTTGACCGAATCCGCAACGATAGCAAGCTGAGCAAAAACACTCTCATCCTGATTACATCCGACAATGGGCACGAGGCGGGTGCCGGATCGTCCGAGCCATTCCGGGCAGGCAAGACGATGCTGTACGAGGGAGGCGTTCGATCGCCGCTCATCGCCTGGGGACCAGGGCTCATCGATGCCAAGGCCGTCGGCACGGTTAACAAGACTTCGGTCTTTTGTTCGTTGGATGTCAATCGATCACTGTATGCACTTGCGGACATTCCACTGCCTGCTGGTCACGAGTTGGACGGCGAGAATGCTCTCGAGGCGATTCTTGGCAAATCAACGCAGGCCCGCAAGGCACCGATATATTGGCGACGGCCACCTGACCGGCCTGGG